>NZ_JBEXLC010000058.1:0-53353 GCF_040609795.1 Nocardia sp. NPDC004604 | reverse complement strand
TCGGGTGCTGCGCGAGGACGGCACTGTGATCGAGGGTCTGTACAAACGATCCGGAGGACGGACGATGCAGCACCAGCTCGCCCAGTGCCCGCAGGATGAAGAACACGAAGATACCGCAGACCGCGTACACGATGAACAGTCCGGGACCGGCAGTGTGCAACCGACCACCCGCACCAAGGAACAGTCCGGTTCCGATCGCGCCGCCGATCGCGATCATCTGCAGCTGGCGCGGGCGCAACGCCTTGTGATAGCCCGCATCCTCAGCATGCAGAGCGTCCGCGGGCGCCGACACTTCCGCGGAGGGTTGAACGGTTGTCATGGTGAAGCCTTTCACGTGACGGCGATCATATCGCTGCTTAATGTAACGCTATTCAACGGCACGTTCAATAGGAACCACAAAGTCGTAACAGCGCGGAAACGAAGCATCGCGCTCTCGCCTGCTCTGACCTCGCGTTTGCTTGATCGTGCCGCTGAATATCGGTACGCTAGATACGTTTTCGGCTGATGGAGCGCGCACATGGCATGGTTCGAACGGGAGTTCATCGCGGTCCCCGAAGACCGTAAGAACCAACTGGTCTACAAGTGGCCGGACGTCAACATCCGGCGCTACAGCCGGGCCATCGTCAATGCCGACGAGATCGCACTGTTCGTCAAGTCCGGGCAGGTCGTGGCCGCGATGGGGCCCGGGCGGCACCGGATCGATGCCGATGAGCTGCCGGTCCTCGGCGCACTCGTGGATACACTGACCGGCAACAACTTCTACCGCGCCGAACTGTATTTCGTCTCCACCCGCGAGTTTCCCGGCATCAAGTTCGGCGGCCGCCTGGCCGATATCGCCGATCCGGTCAGCGAACAGGTCGTGACGCTGCGGGTCTTCGGGGAATTCGCGCTGTCGGTGCGGGATCCGGCCGAACTGGTCACCACCTTGGCGGGCACCACCGACCTGAGCGTCCCGGCGACGGTGGAATCCTGGAGTTCGGACCTACTGCTGAAGTCCATGAAAATCGCTGTCACACAGGGTATTTCCCGGGGCGACTGGCCCGTGCTCGGCCTGTCCGGACAGTTGGAGCCGATCGAGGCCGCCGTCGTGCGCCAGACCAATCTGACGCTCTACGAATACGGCCTGCGCATCCCACGCCTGGGCAACTTCGATATCACCCTGGCACCAGAGGATGCCGAGCGCATCAAACGACTCGCCAAAGATGTCACCTACATTCGACTGGCCGGAGACTTCCAGCGCTATGCGGCAGGCGAATTGGCGCTCGGCGCGGGCCAGGGCTTCGCCCACGGCCACGGCGGCGGCGACGGATTCCTCGGCGCGGCACTGGGTTTGAATGCCATCCAGCAGCAGGCACCGAGCAATCCGTGGCAGCGGCAGGCGATTCCGGCTGCCGCACAGTCGGTTCCGGCTGATGCGCAGCCTGCATGCGCTGGGTGCGGAACCGGCAATCCGACGGACGCCCGGTTCTGCATGAACTGCGGTGACCCCCTGGCACCCCGCCCACGCCACTGCACCGAATGCGGAGCGGATCTGACCGCGGCAGCCAAGTTCTGCGGCAGCTGCGGCACCGCCGCCAGCTGACCCGGCTCCGTACATCTTGTGTCGACGAAGCCCATATCGGCCGCTGACGCCTGCCTTCCGAGCTCGCCAGACCTTCGACTCCGTCGCACATCGACTCGCCGCACGACACACCGGCCCTGAAACCCGAAGCTCTGCGCGAGTTCGGATTTGGCGCCGTTGTCGGTTTCGGAGGCGCTGCGACGGGGTGACGCTCAGCTGGGACAGGACGCGTAGCGGATCGCTCAGGTAGCCTCTTGGCTATTCTCGAGTAACGGTCAGGTGAGCTCGCTCGGCTTGTGCGCTGACACCCATTGCGAATTCGACTGTGCGACAATCCCATCCAGTCGCTCGACGAGAACTTGCTGTGCGTCCGGCCCGTCATACGGCGCGAGGGTGGCAAGGTAGCGAACCTTCTCCTGCTTCAGCGCTTCCGTAGTGGCGCGGTAAGTGAGCCAACTGGTGTGCCATTGGAACAGCTGTTGGACGCCCTCGGCCACGACGACAATCGCGGACAGCGTGGCCGTGATCGCCGCCGGAGCCGACAGGGCCGCGACGACGGGCACCGCGCCGCCGACGACGAGCTGGCCGAGCTTGACCCGCTTGTAGGCGCGTTGGGCTGATGCGCTCTTCTTGCTGTACCAGTTCAGTTGATCGACGAACCGTGCCCACACCGGATCGGTGTCATCGGGTTGTCGTGCGATGGATGTATCCGGCAAATCTTGCCCCCGTATGCTCGCGATCAGCGCTGTTCGGCGAGGAATTGCTTCAAGGACACCCGGTCCGGGATACCGATGTTTCCGAAGGTCGAGCACTTCTGCGCCGCTGCCCAGGACGCGATGTCCAGAGCCGCGTCCGCAGGAGCGTTCGCGGCAATCGCCCAAGCCAGCGCCCCATGGAAGGTGTCACCCGCACCGCAGGTGTCCTCCACCGTGACCTGGAATGCCCGATAACGGTGTTCACCGCTATCGTCGAGGTAGACGCCGCCCCGCTTGCCCTGTGTGGCCACGAGGACTTTCGGTGCGAAGTCGGCAAAAACCAGCGCCATGCTGCGATCGAGCGGCTCTCCTGGATGCCTGCCGGTGAAGAACTTCTCCGGTGCCGCGATGTAGTCGACGCCGTGCAGGAATTCCTCGCTCGATTCTTTGTATCCACCGGTGTCGATCACGATGGGAACCCGCAGTTTTCGGCATGAGGCGATGGCGGCTTTGCTCAGTTCGGGGTCGGTGCAGTCCAGCAGTGCAGCGTCCGCTCCGGTGAACGCCTCGTCCAAGCTATCGAGCATCGCCAGATCGGCGGGCGGCTGGGCCGTCCAGATCGTGGTGCGGGTACCGTGATCAGCTGCGATGATCACCGCGGAGTGCTGGCTCTCTTCGGCTCGCTCGAAGAGGATGAGTTCGAGGGGTTCGCTCGTCAGCTCGCGTCGCAGCACTTCCGCGTGAATGCCGTTGCCGCACATCGCATACAGGCTGACGCCGCCCCCGCCGAGTCGTGCGGCGGTTATAGATCCACGACCGGCCGGTCCGCCCACCACGACGGTGTGCCTGCGGACCGGGTTCTCGCTGTCCTCGGCCGGATGGCTGTCCAGAACGTAGAGGTAGTCGATGGTGGCCATGCCGACGACCACGACCTTCGGCGTCTCCTTCATGCGAACCTGTCGACTATCCATTCGCTGCCTGCCTCCGCTGTCTTCGCAAAATGAGTGTTGTCGAGTTCGGCCGCTTCGGCGATGGGGCGAGTGGTGACTATGACCGCCCTGGGATTGCGGCGCAACAAGGTGGCCGGGACCCCGGCCGTCTCGGGGAAGTGCGTCATCTGGTGGATGATCCGGGCCTTGGTCTTATCGAAGGCCAACACCATCAGGCCGGAACATTCCAGTGCCGAGGCCAGGCCGATGGTGATCACTGAGCGTGACGGCTGATTGGGATCGATATAACGGCGGCCGTGCTCACTCAACTCCACGATTCGGCAGCCGTCGCTGACGATCTCGTCAGGATCGGTGTACGCGCCGACCTCGTACCCCAGCACCTCACCGGCCGGAGAAATCGAAATCCCGTGCACTGCCGGAGGATACAAGCGAAGGATGCGCTGGGTCCGCAACAGCGGGTCCTCTGCTTCGGATATCTGGCCGGACAGCAGATGCAACTGCCCGGGGGTAGGGCCGAGTCCGCGCTCGGTCAATGGTTCGATCAACGTCTCGGTCACGTGTCTGGTGCGCGAGGTGTGGTGACGCGAGTGGACGCCGAAAGTCTCTGTGTCCGACAGGATGTGCGCCTCACCGAACGGCGTGGGTGCGTAGCGCTGCGCGATCCGTAGCATCGCGCGGAAGACCTGCGTCGCCGCGCGTCCGGTGGGAAGGACCACGCTCCGGTCGGAAGCCTCGCGTGCGATCCGGAAGTAGGTGTGCGCCGCTGCCTCGGCTGCGATGCGTTCATTCGCGAAAACGGCAACACCCGCAGGCCAACCGGTGACCGGCACGGGTTCAGCAGGGCGTGGCGTTACATCGGTGTCGAGCGCATGACCACTCAGGCCGGGCCGCCTCAGATCTTTGACGAGGGAGTCCAGCGTGCTGTCGCGCCGGTCCAACCAGTCCACCCACTGTGTCGGTGACAGGTAATAGCCGAGCCGCTCCGGCTGGACCTGCTCCAGCCGAACCCAGTAGATCGGGATCTTCGCCTTGTCCGCGAGATGGACCTCCCGCTTGACGTGGACGCTCGAATCCGCCGAAGCGCAGAACAGCAGCACCAGCGCCTTCGAACTCTTGATCGCGCGCGAGATCGCCTCGTCCCAGTCCGACCCCGGCGGTACGTCGCGCGGCGCCCACCACGTCGAAATATCATGGCGGGCAAAGTATGTGGCGAGATGTTCGACGACGGGCCGCTTACTGCTGTGATAGCTGATGAAGACGGCCACACTCCTCCTCCCCTCGAGCCAGTCGATACTTCTATCGTATCGACTTCTGGGGCCTGAATACGATCCCCCGACCTCGCGGGTCGCGGGCGGCGGCTCGTGCAACCCACCGGAGGAGCCGAGTCGGCGCGCGGCTAAAGCTTGACGGCGGGCCGACCCGCCGGTACGGCCGTTTCAACTGAATAGGCGGCAGGGAGCCGGTCCGACCCGATGACGACCGGAAGGATCAGCTGGCCCACAAAGGGAACGCACTGGTCGGCGCGCCATTCGCGGTTGGCGCCTCCGTCCGGCTGTCCGGGTGTGGGTCATCGACCGACTGGGACGCCAAACCCGCAGCCAGTTCGACGAGCGCAGAGCCGTCGATGGCGACGGATGTGCCCAGCGGTTCGGTCTCGAGCGCGAAATGCGGTCTGGGAGAACGCTCATGACGAGGACCCACTACGCGGCTGGCAGCGACCGGCCGAAAAGGACAAGGAAAGCGACGACTAACCCCGCATGCTCGTGCCTGGGGTCGGACTCACCAAGGCCGAAGTCGTTCGCGCGGGCGCGGAGCTCGCGAGATCCGGCACTAGTCAGCTGCCTCGGTGAACAGGGTTGGCCGGTGGGTGATTTCATGTCGCGGTGACGGACGAAGGTTGCGGCCCCAAGATCAGCCGATCCGCAGTACACCCGCTGCACCTACCGATCCCAATAGACACCTCCGCAAACCAGGAGTTGCATCGCAAGTCTGTGGTACAGACCTCTGATTCACCGAACATGTTGCACAAGAGGACTTTTCGAGGATTGCCTCTGACGCTTGTCAGGTAAGTAGTACGCCAGCTGTCATGACGATCGCTCACACCGGAGCATGGTCGCGTTGCCACATGCGGAACAACAGGTCGATCTCGTTGGCGACCGAGGCGCAGGTCTGCCACGGCGCTCCCCTCCCGAACTGGTCGGGCATCCGCGCCGAGCCGTTCTCGGCGAGTTGGTCTGGGCGCCCTACGAATTGCGCCTCGAGCTAGTGCCGCGTCCGAACAGCTCATGCCGTATCGCCCCCTAGGGCCGGGGTCTGTCGAACGTAGCCGAAAGGTGGTCGCGCCAGCCGTATCGACCGCCACATGACTACGCTCGGCGAGCAGCGGGAGTGGGTAGTGCAGCAATCAATCTGGCTGGGGCACTAGGTTGAGGGCAGCGGTGGGCACGGTGGAGCGGGAGGGGACGGATTGATGTTTCGGCAGTTGGCTCTGGTCGCGGTGCTGGTGGTGACGGTGGTCTCCTGTCAGGATGGCGGAATGCACCAATCGGTGCCAAGGGCGGGCCGCAGGCGGAGATGTTGAACAGGTTGCGCGACACTGATGTATGCGCGCTATTGCCGCGTGCCGAACTGGCCGAACTCGGTGCGGTTACGGCGGTGGGTACCGATCAGCTGTACGGGTGCGACGCGAAGCTCGGCGGGGATCGCAAGACCAGCACTCACGTCCATTGGGTCGTGCGGGCAGTCGACCGATCCGGGCTGGACGAAGGCACCAGCGTCACGATCGACGGTATGGCCGTGACTCTGCTCGGCGATAAGGACGTCAGGTCGCCGGAGGAAGTTGCCAGCGCCTCGGTGCGTACCTGTAGCGCGTACGCGCAGTTGCCGACCGGCTGCTCGCTGCTGCTTTCGGTCACGATTCCGCCTGGCACCGAGCCATGTCCGGCCGCGCAATCCCTGGTCACCGTTGCTTTGGCCGAGTGGAAACGCCATCCGCGACTGGGGGATTCGCCGGATACGATGTGTACGTCGGTGACCGGTGCAGATCCGTGCGCGGTGCTGGCGAAGCTTCCGAACGCAGTCAGGGGCGACACAGCGTGGGTCGATCGCTGTTGGTTCCAACTCGACGGGGACTCGTTGTATGTCGCGTACGAGCACGCAACCGACCGCGAGTTTCAGAACTACCTGCCCGTGAAATTCGCTGGACACCAGGCATATCGGACATCCAAAGACCCCGGTGGCAGATACATGATCCGAGTCGGTCCAACATTCGACCCAGTCGCCGACGACTACCAATTCGCGAATGTGCCTGCCGTGACAATCAGCGGCGGAAACGACGCGAAACTGGAAAAGGTCACCGCCGCGGTCCTGGCTCTGTTCCCCACTGCCGAGTGACGTGTAGCCACCTGTTCGAGCGCACACCGTCGGTACTCCGAACCTCGACGCAGGCGGCGAAACACCAAGACCCGGAAGCGAACCTGCCGCAGCAAACCAAGATCTTCCCCGGCCAGGACTAAAGACTTCCGAACTCGCACACACCCTCGACACCCGTCGCACATCGACTCTCCACACGAGACGCCGGTCGGAAACCAGAAGCTCTGCGCGAGCGTGGATTTGACCGAGGGGGAGATAGCAGACGGCCCCATCGCGACATTGGGGTCGTCGGGATGGGGCCGCTATGGTGGTCGGTATTGCGGGAGGATCAGGGGCGGAGGTCGAATTCTCCGGCTGCAACGCCTGCGGCGAAAGCGTCCCATTCGCCTGGGGCGAAGACCAGCGCCGGACCGGTCGGGTTCTTGGAGTCCCGGACGCCAACCCCGCCCCCGTCGAGCCACGCCACTTCGACGCACTCGGTTTGGCCGCTGCTGTGGCTGCTCTTGAACCAGTTCACCTCGGACAGGTCAATACTCACGCTGCATAACTCCTTGCTGCCCGTCTGAGCAGTTCTCGTGATCTCGTTTCATCCATGCAGGTACTCCGGATGGCCGTAGCAAGCTCAGCATAACGCCGTACATCGTCGACGTTCTCGAGATACAGATCCGCTTTACCAGCACCTTCGAAGTAGACCAGCGGCGGTTCGACTGGGTTGCCCTTGGCATCGGTTCCGAAGTCGAGGATCACGAACGGGCCATGCAACAGACCTCGCAGGCACCCACTGGTAAACGGATGTACATGTATCGAGGCGTTTGGCAGTTTGCTGATCTCAGCCAAATGCCGCAGCTGTGCGGCCATGACCCGAGAGCTGCCAACGACGCGGTGTAGAGCTGATTCGTGAAGCAGCAGCTGGAGTTTCACCGGTTCGGACCTGCGGGTGATGATCGCTTGCCGTTTCAGCCGCAGCTCCACCCGGCGGGCGACGTCCTCTGGACTGCTATCGGTGTAGAACGAGTTGATCAGAGCTCGCGCGTAATCGGCCGTCTGCAACAGGCCCGGGATAATCTCATGGTACGAAATCAACTGGCACGCAGACGCTTCGAGCCCGACATACATATTAAATGTGGAATCGCTGTAGAGCCCGTCGAACGCTGTGTGCCAACTCTTTACCTGTGCCTTTTCTGCGAGCTTGAGCACGCGGCTCGTTTCGTCCGCCAACACCCCATAGGTCTCGCACAGGGCTCTGATCTCGCGGATCTTGACCTTCGCCACCTGCGCGGTTTCGATGCGGTGTAGCCCGCTCTTGCTCAGTTCTGCCAGCCTCGCAGCCTGGTCGAGGGACAGTCCCTGTCCCTCACGAGCTTCGCGCAGGAAGCGCCCCAGCTGTCGCCGGGGCAGGGTTGAAGCATCGTCTTCGCTGGTCAATGTTGTTGTACCCCCTGCAGATCTGGAACGGTCAGGACCTCGAGTTCGGGACGCACAGTACGCCGGATCTGGGATACGTTCTGCGGCTTTGGGATGACTTCTTTTGGGAGTCCCATATCGGCTCGTTTCATCGTATCGCTCGTGGTGTGCTGAGTCACAGCATTCGGGTGACACCGCAGGCTGGAAGCCGAACAACTTCCAAACACGGCGACCGCTGTCACCAGGGCGCCCCACAAACCAGCACACCGACCAGGTTCTGGGGGAACCATGACACACACGCAAGCCATCAAGTCGCTGCCGATGACGGCAGGCGACAAGCCGAAAGCCGTTGGGTTCGTTCGCAATGACGTATCCGGCCTGCATGCCCCGCGCCATGCCCTCGACGTACAGCGGCACGCGAACATGCTCGGCTATCAGTACGTGTACACCGTTCGGCCGCCTGCCGATGCCGACGACCCGATCGCTTACGCGCTCGGCATAGCGGACGGTCTCGACGTCCAAGTGATCGTCGTGTTCGATCTCGGTCACGTGGATTCCCAGCCCGCGTTGGTCTGTGACGAGGGGTTCGATCTGGAAACCGTTTGCCCACAAGGCACTTGGGTGCGCTCGGCTCAGCGCACGCCCGGCGTCGAGATGGGGGCAGCGTGATGAACACGGGATGCTCTGCTCGCCCTGCCGAATATCTGCGGCGCGGCCGAGGTCGAATTGGCGCACACACAGATGCGCCGACACCGGGCCTGCCGGATCCAGCGGTGCGCGTGGAAGCGAGTCGCGTACGACACGCTCGTGCGGCACGGCCGGATCGCGCCGCCGAAGCTGAGCCCGCGCGAACGTGCCCGACTGCGCGGGATCGACTTCCCTATCGACACCAGCGACCGGCCCCTCCCCGAGGGCACACCCGAACTCCGGACGTTGCACCAGGTGCTCGACGGGCTCGCCCAACTCGCACTACCGCCGACCTCCCCCGGCAACGGCGGCGAGCGGTGAACGGCCATGGGCCCGTGGCAGATAGTGCACTGCATCCTCGCGGTCGTCGGTGGCGGCGCCTTCGTGATGGTCGGCGTGGCGTGTGTGTGGCCGATCAACCAGCCACGCCGCGACCGGCCCGCCGCACGCCGCTGCCGTCTGCGCCCGGTCGAATGGCCGAAGGCGTGGACGTGCGGCCCACCCGATCAGCCACTCACGCTCGCCGATGCCCATGTGGCGATGCAACTGCACTGTGAGCACGACTGCGCTCGAAAACACGCCGCGTTCGATGCGCTGGTCGCAGCCGGACGCATCCACCCCGATTCAGCACGACAACACCGACTTTGGGGCAAACCTTGGGGAGGCACCATGAACGGCGCGGATGACCCGTGACGCCCGAGCCGATCCGACTGCCCCACAATTGCGTTTTCACGAGGCACGAACCGAGCGTTAAAAGGATCCGCCGCCCCGGCGAAAAGCCGAGGCGGCGGATCTTTTGTGCTGCGGCATGGCTGCGGCGAGCTCAGCCCGAAACGCTCGCCGCCGCAGCGGATTCCCCGCTGCTCACCGTGCTGCGCACCTGCCGGGCGGCCACGGACAGCGTGGCCAGATCATGGGTGCCCGCGGCGTAGATTTCCTCGAGCGCACCATCATCCCCGCGAATGCCGGGATCCGCTGCGGAGTCCGGATCCCGACATTCGCGGGGACGACGGGGACCACGCCGGGATCCAGCACAGGGCCGGATCCCGGCATCCGAGCCGGTTCAGCTCGAAACGGCCGCCGTTGCAGCGGATTCCCCGCTGCTGACCATGCTGCGCACCTGTCGCGCGGCCACCGATAGCGTGGCCAGGTCGTGCGTGCCCGCGGCGAAGATCTCGCCGAGCGCTGCATCGGCGCGCGCCAGGCGCGAACGATTGACCGACTCCCAGTCGGCGATCTTCGCCGCAGCATCCTCGTGCGGTTCGGATCCGGTCAGCACATCCAAGGTCAGCGAGCGCAGCGAATCGTAGAGATCGTCGCGGAGCGCGAGCCGGGCCAGCGTGCGCCACCTGTCGTCGCGCGCGAGATTGCTCACCGCGGTCAGCAGCCGCTCGATGTGGAAGTGTTCGTCGAGCGCGTAGTAGAGCACCGCGACCTCCTCCGCATCCCGGTCGGCGATATCGGCCACGTCGATGATGTCCAACAGCGGGAACAGGTGGATGAGGCGGAACACATGCTCGGCCAATTCCGCTGGCGCACCCTGCTCGACGGCGGCGCGCGCATGCGTCGCCAGATCCTCGGCATGAGCCGCAGGCAGCCGAGCGGGCAGCATCTGCCCCGCCAGCTTGCGCACACCATCGCGGTAGCGGGCGATATCGGCGCCGATGGCAATCGGCTGCGGACGGCTGGTCAGCAGCCAGCGGGATACCCGATCGAGGGTGCGCCTGGTCTCCCGCTCCAGGGCGTCGCGCGCCGCCGTCGGCATCGGAGTCGTCCGGATGCGCTGCCAGAGCGTGTGCAGATCGAACACCTCGGTTGCGACGGTAAAGGCGCGCACCGCGTCTTCGGTGCTCGCGCCCGCCTCTTCGGCCAGGCGGAACGCGTAGGTGATGCCGCCGTGGTCTACCACATCGTTGACCACCATGGTGGCCACAATCTGGCGGCGCAGCGGATGCCTGCCGATCGCGTCGGCGAACCGATCCCGCAGCGGCTTCGGAAAGTACGACCGAAGCACCGACTGGAAGGCCGCGTTATCCGGCAGATCACCGGCCAGCAGATCATCCTTGAGCGAAAGCTTCACATGTGCGAGCAGATTCGCCAGTTCCGGCGAGGTGAGCCCGCGCCCTTCCGCCGTCCGCTTTTTCAGCTCGGCATCCGAGGGCAGTGCCTCGAGCCGCCGGTCCACGCCGCGGCGGTATTCGAGGTCGGCGATCAGCCTGCGATGCACGCCGGACAGGGGCACCGATTGGGCACGCGAGAGGCCCATCCGGAAGTTCTGCGAAATATTGTCGCGCAGTACGAGTTCGGAGACCTCGTCGGTCATCGCGGCCAGAAGTTCGGTGCGATCGGCAGCGGCGAGCTCGCCGCCGGAGATGACCGCATCGAGCAGCACCTTGATATTGACCTCGTGGTCGGAGCAGTCCACGCCCGCCGAGTTATCGAGCGCGTCGGTGTTCATCCGGCCACCGTTCGCGCAGTATTCGATGCGGCCGAGTGCGGTGGCACCGAGGTTGCCGCCCTCGCCGATCACCTTGGCGCGCAACTGGTTCGCATCGACACGCACGGCATCGTTGGACTTGTCACCGGCATCGGCATTGGTCTCGGTGGAGGCCTTGATGTAGGTGCCGATGCCGCCGTTCCAGAACAGATCCACCGGGGCGAGCAGGATCGCGCGGATCATCTCCGGCGGGGACAGGGTGGTCACACTCGGATCCAGATCCAGGGCCGCGCGCACCTGCGGACTGACCGGCACCGCCTTGGCGGACCGGTCGAAGACGCCGCCGCCCTTGCTGATCAGCGCCTTGTCGTAGTCGGCCCAGGACGAGCGCGGCAGCGCGAACATCCGCTGCCGCTCCCGGAACGAGATCGCCGCATCGGGATTCGGGTCGAGGAAGATGTGCCGGTGATCGAAGGCGGCCACCAGCCGAATGTGCTCCGAGAGCAGCATGCCGTTGCCGAAAACGTCGCCACTCATATCGCCGACCCCGGCGACGGTGAAATCCGTTGTCTGCGTGTTGATATCCATTTCGGCGAAGTGCCGCTTGACGCTTTCCCACGCGCCCTTGGCGGTAATACCCATCGCCTTGTGGTCGTACCCCACCGAACCACCCGAGGCGAAGGCGTCACCGAGCCAGAAACCATACTGGCGCGCAACATCATTGGCGATATCGGAGAAGGTGGCGGTGCCCTTGTCCGCGGCGACCACGAGGTAGGTGTCGTCGCTGTCGCGACGCACCACGCGCTCCGGTGGCAACACCTCACCCGAGGCATGATCGACGTTATCGGTCACATCGAGCAGACCCGAGATAAAGGTCCGATAGCAGGCAATACCTTCGGTCAGCAGCGCCTGCCGGTCCGCGCTCGCGTCACCGGTGGTCACCGGCGCGCGCTTGACCACGAACCCGCCCTTGGCGCCGACCGGGACGATGACGGCGTTCTTCACGGCCTGCGCCTTCACCAGACCCAGGATCTCGGTCCGGAAATCCTCCAGCCGGTCCGACCAGCGCAATCCGCCGCGCGCCACCGGACCGAAGCGCAGATGCACGCCCTCGACCCGTGGCGAGTACACGAAGATCTCGAATTGTGGTCGCGGCCTCGGCAATTCGCTGATGGCATGCGGATCGAATTTGAACGACAGGTACTCCGGCGGGTTGCCGTCGGCGTCGCGTCGGTAGTAGTTGGTGCGCAGGGTCGCGGTGATCAGACCGAGCACCGCGCGCAGAATGCGGTCGGCGTCGAGGCTGACGACCGCATCGATCTCGGCCTGCAACCGCTCGGCGATACCGGCCGCCCGGGCCGATGCCACCGGGCCGACACCCTCGGGATCGAAGTAGGCGTCGAACAATTCGGTGAACAATCGGGCCATCGTCGGCTGTGCGAGCAGCACGCGGGCGATATTGCCGAGGGTGTAGGCGAATCCGGCCTGCTGCAGATACTTGGCGTAGGCGCGCAGCATCGCGATCTGGCGCCAGTGCAGTCCCGCGCGCAGCACCAGTTCATTGAGCGAATCGACCTCGGCGCTGCCGTTCCACATGGCTGCGAAGGCCGCCGGAAAGTATTGCCGCACACTGCCATCGGCAAGCGGTTCGTCGGCCGGGCGAGTCAGATCGGCCTCGAGATCGACATCGATCGCGGTGCGCAGCAGCTCCGCCGGGACGCGCAACCCGAAATCGTAGATCCACTTGTCGGTATCGTCGGGCAGGCTGATGCGGTGCGGCCGCTCGTCGACCACCTCGACACCGAGGCTCTGCAGCACCGGTAGCACGCGGCTGAGCGAAACCCCCGCACCGGCGACGTAGAGGGTGAATCGCCACTCCCCCGACGGCGATTCGGCATGCCGATACAGATTCGTGTCGATCTCACCGTCGACCAGCGGTTCGAGCCGCTGCAGATCGACAAGCGCCTGCTCCGGTTCGTATTCCTGCTGATACCCGATGGGGAATGCGCCAGCATAGGCATTGGCGACCTTCGATGACACCGCGGGCACACCGGTCGCCGCCGCTACCACGCGGTCGGCCCAGCTCCGGGTGGTCGCGAAAAGCAGTTCCTGGATCCGCTCCCGGTTCGATTCGGAGATATCGGCCGCTTCCGCATCCGGACCGCGATGCACCGTGAAATAGACCACGGCCAACTCGGATTCGCTCGCCCTTGCCGAGTACGCGACCTGTTCACCGTCGAACTCAGCGCGCAGGATGTCCTCCATGCGCAGCCGGACTTCGGTGGAGTACCGATCGCGCGGCAGATAGACCAGGCAGTAGACCGCACCGCTGCGCCCGTCGCGCCGAATGAACAGCCGAACCTGCCTGCGCAGCCCCAAATTCATGACCGAGGAAACGGTTTCGAACAGCCGCCTGGCATCGGTGGAGAACAACTCGACCCGCGGGAACGACTGCATCATCTCCAGCATGGCCTGCCCGGAGAACGAATTCAGTTCGAAGCCAGCCCATTCGATGACCTGGTGCACGCGACGGGAGATGACCGGGATATCGAGGATGTTCTCGTGCAGTCCGGTCACCGTGAACGTGCCGACGAACACATGCTCACCCTGCACCGTGCTGCCGCCGTTACCGTAATCGGCGACGCTCACGAAGTAGAGCTCACCCGATCCGGGGATCAGCGAATCCACCGATCCATTGGCCATCCGCAGCACCGGCCGGGTGGTGCCGAGTACGGGGACATCGAGATCGACATTCGATCCATTCCAGAGCACACCGAGACCGGTGCCCGGCACCTGCCGCGGCTCGCCGCCATCGCTGCGGTAGTACCCGTAACCAAGGACGGTGAAATGCCCATCGGCCAACCAGCGCAACAACTTCGCGCATTCGGGCACCTCCGGATCATCCGAGCGGTGCGCGATATGGTCGAGCCGACCGGCCAGTGCGACCATGGCATTGGCCATGCCCGGGGTGTCGTCGACGACCTTGCGCAGCACCCGCAGCAGGGCGGGCAGCTCGCGATCGACCCGGTCCAGCAGTGCGGCGCCAACGGACGGACTCAGCTGCACATGGATCCAGGACTCCGCGACATTGTGGTTGCCGTTCGCCGGTGTCGTATCGGGCTCTTTGGGGGCGATCGCCCGCAGCCGCCCGCGGGTGTCCCGCGCGACATCGAAGACCGGATGCACGACCTCGGTCACCGTCGCACCGAGGCGACGCAGCGCCGTGGTCACCGAATCGACCAGCAGCGGCATATCGTCATTGACGATCTGGATCGCGGCGCCGAGCCCGCTGCCGTCATCGGGGCGGTACACCCGGGTGATCGCCGCCCCGGGCATGCGCATGGCCGCCAACTCCAGGTGGTGGCGGAAGATCTGTTCGGCCCGATCGGTGATCGTCGGCGCCGTGGCACCCGGCTGGATCCAACGGAAGTAGGCCGCCTCCAGGTCGGTCGGATCGTCGCGGAACCGTTTGAATGAAATCGTCTGCTGGGTGGTTGCCACCATCGACTCGTGCCTTCCCGAGATCTGAGCCCGTAAGCGTACGGTTCCCATACCTTACATGTTTCGATGTGCCGTTGTATAGCGGTACGTTAGATGTGTAACATAATCTTGCAAGGGATCAGCACTGGTCAAGCGCGCGGACCGGCCGGAGTCCGGTCGGTCACGGGGTTAGACCGGCTCGCGCCATGAAGGTCTGCGCCGCCGCACGCCCGCTGAAGGCCCCCGTCTCGACCCGAAGTCCGACAAGGGTATTCGCGTACCGCAGGGTTGCCGTCGGACTGATCGCCACGAAGACGACACCGTCGGCCAGGACGGTACCGCCCGCTGTCCGCCAGTTGCGCACGGTATCGGCCCGGCGCTCGGGCGGATCCAATGCGACCGAGAGGGTCAAATCCTTGCCGCCGGTGATTCCGCCGGCGAGCAGCGGATCGGCCACCGGGACGACGCAGTTCGCGGCCGTGGAATCGACCCGCTGACAGGAGACGGCCGCGCGCAATTGGCCGGGTAGGGCCTGTTCGATTCCCAGATCGGGCACGACAGCCAGCGGTGTCGAACACGAACGGAGGGCCGTGAAGCCGAGTCCGAGGACCATGGTCACGATGCCTGCGATCGCCGCCCCCCACTGCCAGCGCGGATACTGTTCCGCGGCAACCTTTTCCGCGCCCGCCACCGCATTCTCCGCGCCCGCCACCGCACCCGCGGTTGCCGCCACGGCCCGCTCGGCGCCCACGACCACCTGCTCGGCCCGCGCCGCAGGCCCACTCAGGCTCGATAGTCGGTGCACCGCGGGCAGGGGCGCACCGCAATGCCCGCATTGCGCCGGATTACCGACATTGCGATGTGAGCAGTACTGGCAGACCAACTCGGCTACTGACATGACAGCGGCCTCAATGCCCGGTGATCACGATGGAGGAAATCGCGGTCGTATTGATCGTTGGATCACCCTTCGATTCCTGAACGGTCAGCACGATCTTGGATGCCTGCACGGGAACCTCGAACTTGGTAACGACCAGGGTGCGCTGATCCAGGGTCTGCTGGGTGTAACCTGTCCTGTTCGGATCGTCGAACGAATACCTGACCCGGCTGGCGGTTCGGTATTTCGTCCATTGGTCCACACCGTCATTGCCGACGCTGTCCCAGCCGGGGACGATGCCGATCGAATCGATCTGATAGGTCTTGCCGAGATCGATGGTCAGCACCTGCCCGTCGACCTTGTACGCGCGCACACATGACCAAGCCTTGCCATGCTGCCCGCTGAACGCGTCCATACCCGGCGTACTGCCCGGCGGGCAGTTGGCGGTCGCGGATTTCACCGTGATCGTTCCGGAAGGGGCCGTTGAGGATTCCGGTTTCGACGTCGGGGCCGCCGCGGTCGGCGACGGAGTGATGACCGCAATGCGGTCCGGCGCCTGCGAATCGTCCTTCCCACCGGTGGAAACCAGCGCGATGATAAGCAGAAGGGCCAAGACGGCGCAGACCGCCAACGCGACCTTCGGGTTCTTGAGCTTCTTCGCCACCAGGGCGATCCGCTCCGCGGCATCGGGCCCATGCCCCTTCGACGCCCCGGATGCGGACCGCGCGGATTCTTCGGGTGGCGGCTGCTTCGCCGAAACGTCGGAGTAGTCCGCTGAAAAGTCCAGTCCCGGTGCGGCATCCGGCTGCTGCTGCCCGTTCAGCAGCGCAATGATCCGCTCGCTGGCCTTCGGCCCATCGGAGGATCGCCGCGGTGACGGATCTGTGTCGGGTAGAGCACCCTGGGCCGAACCGGCTGCCACCGCCGCAGTGGAGAACGGATCGCCGCCGAACCCCGGTTCCCCGAGTTCCGGATCGCCGACCAGGGGTCCGCTCAGCACCGACCCGGCGGCCGGATCGTTTTCGCCGAACGCCGGATCCGAGAGCAGCGCCTCCAGGACCGCGCCTCGATGGCGGAGAAACACATCTCCCGGGTCCTCGGCAGCCATGGTCCGGATCGTATCCAGACCGCCTGTGCCGCGGCTCAGCATTATTCCCGCTGGCGGGAATAATGAAATCAGTGTTTCTTCTGCTCGGTGACGAAATGTTCCGGCGGTACGTCGAATACCCGCGCCAAGGCGATGATCAGATCGAGCCGGGGTACCGCGTCCCCATGAATGAGCCGGTACAGACCCGACTGGGAGACCGGAACATCCGGGTACGCCTGCTCCAAGTGCTGGGCAAGCGAGTAGAGCGTCAGTGACCGCGTCGAGCCGTCCTCGGTCGATACCACCGATTCCGCGATCAATTCCGACAGCCGACTCGAGAAGATCGCCACCGCGGCCTGTCTCGGGGTCAGTGCCTCCCCACTATCCTCCTGCACAAATTCGCCGTCACTCGGCTGGGAGTCCACAACCACGCTGATAGACACTACCTGTCTCCAATCAGCTCATGCGCCGAACGTCGGGCCCTGGCGTGGCGCCATTGGCACCCGCGGTGATCGCGGGTTGTTCGGCGGCGGAATCGAAATAGCGAGTTTCACCGCGCGGCTCGATCAAGTCGACGCGCACGGTGCGCATCGGAATGCTGACATCCACTACGGTCGCACTGACCTGGTTGATCGACAGATCGACCGACCGCCGCCGTGGCCCACCGGGCTCGCTGATGGTGACCGTGGTGTGCGCGGTCGATACCTGCGGCGGCAGATTGTCGAAGACCGTGATCGTCGCCGAGGACGGCGGCGGACCCGAACCGGCTTGCCCCGCGGCGGCATTCGCGGCGCCGGCCTCCGGAGCCAGGCGCAGCGATTCCGGATCACCGACCGCGGCGACGAGCTGCCACCAGCGGTGCGGGCGCACCGAATGGACCTCGACATCCGCACCGACCACCATGGCGCGCAACACGATCTGCTGTGCCACCGGCAGGTCGGCGTGCACATCGATGGTGCGCCGACGCGGATTGTAGCGAGCCGGGTCGAACAGCGGCAGCGCCAAGGTATGCCGCGGCTGACCGCTGATGGAACCGAGAATCTGGCCGTTGGGACCGATCGCGATCGTGAGATCGGCAAGGAGCTCATCGGGGGCGAGATCGCGGCCCGATTCATCGGTGGGCACCGCACGGATCGACGTCCCGGTCGGCATGGTGGCCAGCAATGCGATTGCCTGCCTGCCGGCCAACCGGCGCAGGTAGTCCGGTGGTTCGGTCGTCACCGGCGGGCCGATATACCGCGCAAGCGCACGCGGGCCGGTCGTGGCATCGGTGAGGCTGACCACCAGTGTGGTCCGGCCGCGGTTCCACGCCCAGCAATCGTCCAAGCCCTCGCCACCGAGCCGGGTCCAGTCGATCAGGAAACTGGTCACACAGCGACCTGGCACCGAGGACTCCATGCAGGTCCATGTCTCACGCAGATCGCCGAGTTCGACCCCAGCATGCAGCACCCTGGTGGCCTCCAGCATTGCCGCCGCGGGTAATGCGTGCGCCGCGATACCGCGTTCCCGCAATCGGCCCGCGATGCGGTGCGCCGCGGTGGCCAATGCTCTCGGCGCGACCATCGCGACGAGTCCGCGCCGCTGCAGCAGATCCAGGTTCCGCTCCATATCCAGCCGGACGACCAACCAGGTGAGGCGGTGGCCGACGACCGGATGGGAGCCGATCAGCTGGTCGTAGAGCATGCTGTAGTTACCGGTCGTACGAACCCGCTGACCGGTGGTCACGATATCGATATCGACCGCGAGACCGAATTGATCGAGCAGACCGACCAGCGCATCGATGGGGACGGTGTCCTCGGTGTAGATGGATTTCTCCGCGATGACCGTCGGCAGGTCGAGATTGGGGGCGAGTTGGATCATCGCCGTGAGCACGGTGCCTTCGCCGCGAATGCCGCAGACCCCCGCGGCAACCTCGATATCCTGCACATCCGCCGGACCGGCGAGCGCCTCGGCTCTGCCGGCCCTGCCGAATCGATAATCGGTCCAGTCGAGCAGCCATCTGCTGGTCGTGCGGCCGTTCACCTCGACCGCCACGGTCACCAACAGCACCGTGATCACGGCAGCACTGGCCCACATCGGAGTGTGCGCCCACAGCCCGGTCACCACCAGGCTGCCGCCGATCACGGCGACGGCGAACGGACCACGTTCGACACCGCCCACCCGAACACTCGGAAGGCTCACCGCCGCCTCCGGACCGCGGAGCTCGCGAAGGTGGCACCGAGCCCGAGCAGCAGCGCGGCGATGATGACGACGGCCGCCGCGAACGGCGGACGACCGTCCTTGGCCCGCGGCGGATCCGGCAGCACCAGTACCGACGACCGGTAGAGTCCGATCGGCGGTTTGGGCGCGGTGCGATAGCCGAGCGCGGTAAGCGGATCGATGACGCCCGCGCCGATGACGTTATCGATGCCCCGCGCAGGCGCGTGCGCACTGGCGGTCAGGCGGGCCATGATCTCGGCCGGGGTTTCGTTGGGAAACCGGGAGCGCAGCAAGGCCGCCACCCCGCTGACATAGGCGGCCGCGAACGACGCACCGCCGACCGGCACCAGTTTGCCGGGTTCACCGACACCGTTGATCAGGCCACCGCCACCGGGACCGAGCGATTCGATCGCGGTACCCGGTGCACCGACCGAAACCCACGGACCCGTCAGCGACTCGGACATGGTGGCGCCGCTGGCGGTCGTGAAACCTACCGTCAACACGTCCGTCCCGAACCAACCCGGCGCGGCCACGGTCTTGACATCGCGCCAGTTCCTCGGGTCGCTCGGCCGGGTCGGATCGATATCCGGATTCTGATCACAGCCGGTGTCGGCATTGCCGGCACCCGCGACGATCACCGCACCCCGCACGTGTACCGCGTAGCCGATCGCCACGGACAGTATCGACTGATCCACCGCTAGTCCCACCGGAACACAGACCGGCAGCGCCACCGTGATCACTCCCGCACCCAGATTCGCCGCGTGCACGATCGCCCGCGACAGTGTCCGGATATCCACAGAGAGTTGTTGCGCCACATCGTTATTCGGGCGCTCAGCACTGAAGGCGCCGGAGCGGTACCGGATGGATATGATCCTGGCGTCCGGAGCGACCCCGGTGAATCCGTCCGTGGGATCCGATGCGGCGCCGATGATTCCGGCGATCAGGGTGCCGTGCGCATCGCAGTCGGACAGACCGTCACCACCGGTCGTGACATAGTCTCCACCGCCGACCAAACTGGGCAGGCGGCCATTGGGGGTGACTCCGGTGTCGAGCACCGCGACCGTCACACCGGCACCCCGGCTCAGTGCCCGGGCGTTGGGCAGATCCAGTGCCAACTCCGACGGCGGCGTCCGCGTCAGATCACTGTCCCTCAGTACGCCGGTTGCCAAGCAGCCCTTGTCCTGTTTTGTCGGCAGCTCGGGGCCGGGCGGATCATCGGCGGGCGCGCCGATGATCACCTGCGGCGGTTCCACCGCCAATGCCGGTGCGGCGGAGGCGACCAGCGCGAATCCGGCCAGCACCGCGATCGCGGTTGCGCCGATTCGCATCAGATCGCCCGCATCGCGGTATAGATGCCCATGATCCAGCAGCCGATGACCGGGATCACCAGAATGAGCGCGTACTCCACCAGATCGATGATCCGCCGGGTGACCGGCGAGAGCCGCCGACCCGGCAACTGCACCGCCGCGACACATGCGGCAGCGGCCGCCACGCCGACCACAAGGACGACGACCAGCCGCCCCGGCGCCGTTTCGTACGCACTGACCAGCACGAAGCCGACGCCGACCACGGTGACCGCCGATGCGATGACGAGCGCGATGGCCTGTACCCGGTCCGGGAACCAGCGCGCGCGCAGAGCCAACAGACCCGCCACAGCCGCGGCCAGCACGATTTCCCGGATACCACCGGGGCTCACCGCCGCCGACAGCACGGCGGCGCCGGCCAAAAGTGCCGAGGTCGCGGCGATGAGCCCGCGCAGGCTGGTCACCGCCAGCCGAGCCCGGCCCTCGATGCCGGCGCCGGCCTGCTCGCGCTGTCGTTCGATGTCCTCGGCGGAATCGAGTTCGGCGTCGTCGCGCGCGGATTCGGCATCGAAGATGTCGGTCAGCGTGGCCGGGTTGACCTCGTTGCCGGGGTCCGGCAGATCCGGTGGCCGAATCCGGGCGACTACGACGGCAAGGCGCGGTGCGGCGGTCAGCAGCACCAGTCCGACAAGTGCCGCGCCGCCGGATATCTGGCGCACCGAAAGATCCAGATAGGTCAGCGGAATCGCCGCGGCCGCCACGGTCGCGCCGAGCACGGTGACCGCCATCAAGGTCGCGATGCCGAGCTTGGTCACGCGCATCATGGCCGCGGCCGCGACGGCCGCGACCACCGACCCGGCGGC
Organism: Nocardia sp. NPDC004604; assembly: GCF_040609795.1. Taxonomy (NCBI): domain Bacteria; kingdom Bacillati; phylum Actinomycetota; class Actinomycetes; order Mycobacteriales; family Nocardiaceae; genus Nocardia; species Nocardia sp. NPDC004604. The sequence continues at coordinate 32,440 of NZ_JBEXLC010000058.1, read as the reverse complement.
CAGATTGGCGGCGGCGAACGGACCCGGCTCACCGTAGGCGGGCGGCACCAGCATCGCGCCGCCCGCGAACAACAGCGGGATCGAGGATAATGCCAGCCCGAGACAGATCCGCGGCGCGAAGTTCCGCTGCCGCGCTTGGACCGCCCCGCCCCAGCACCCCACGCCGAGCAACAGGGCGGGCAGCGCATACCACCAGATCGACCCGGATTCGGTCCAGGACAACGACAGCATCGCCGCGATGGCGACCGCGCCGACACCCAGCGTGGTCAGGCCGACGGCCGCGGCGGTCCCCGCGTCGAACTCGGCGAATTCGCGCTCGTTGATCAGTGCGAGCGCATCGGTGATGTCCTCCACGACCGGCGTGAAGACCTCCGCGGATTCGACCGCGGCCAACATCAGCACGGTGCCGTCGACCACATCGTGGTCGGCGAGGCTGCGCCAGCGCGGCATCGGCGCTTCGCCCGGCCGAGCCAGGCTCCACTGGCCGGTAGGCGGCGTGAAATCGACGGTCTCGTCGTCGATGGCCTTGGCCAGTACGACCAGCAGGTCATCGATGAAGGTCTCGATGGTGAACTTGGTCGGCACCACGACGTCGACCTGGTAGCTGGACACCAGGACCGCCATCCGAGCGCGCGCCACCTCGGCGGATGCCGCGGGCGCTGCTCCCGGTGGCGAAGCAACGGCAGTGCTCATCGCCACCCTCCGGTGGCCCGGCCGCCGCTGGTGCCACCCAGATAGTTCGGGAATCCATCGGCAAGCCCGGCCGCGAGTTCTTCGAAGGCGAGCAAGGTTTCCTTTTCCACCAGGCGCAGATCGATCTCGCCGCCCTCGGCCAGATGGCCGTCATAGGGCAGGATGCAGGTCGGGCGCTGGCCGGTGGCGAACAGCTTCTCGATCGCCGCGACTTCAACGACCGGCTTGGACGGTTGCTGATGCACGATCGAAACGACCGATTTGGCGATCAGATGCTGCATACCGTGCGAACTCAGCCAATTCAAGGTGGCCACCGCACCTTTCACCCCGCCGACAGTGGGCGGGGTGACCACCACAACGGCATCGCTGGTCTGCAGCACGCTCAATGTCACCGAATCCAGCACGCCCGTACCGCAGTCGACGAGTAGCAGATTGAAATGGCGACGCAAAACCTCCACGGCCGTTCCGTATTCGCGACCCGAGAGAGCCTCGCTGGCCTCGATCGTCCACGGCGAGGCGATGGTGGCGAGATCGGCCGAATTGATCGACATGAACGACTGTACCGTCGAGAAGGCCTCCAGATTCGACGCCTGCGCCAGATCGCGCAGGGTCAGGCCGTACGGGTGCGGAGCGGTACGGGTGGGCAGATCACCGAAGTCCGGATTCGCGTCGACGGCGACGACCCGGTCCGGGCGCAGCGCCGCAAAGGTCGAACCGAGGGTCGCGGCGGTGGTGGTGCGGCCGACGCCGCCCTTCACGCTGATCACCGCGATCTGGTAAGGCATGTTGAGCTGGCTGCGAATTCGGGCGCGCCGGTCCTCGGCCCGCTGCTCGGCGGGTGAGAGGCCGAGGCGGAAGCCGACCTTGTTCAGGGCGCCGCGCACACCGCTGCTGGATTGCAGCCTGGCCCGATTCGCCGCCGAGATATCGGCCAACAGGTCCATCGAGGTCAACGCCGCGGGCAGCACCTCGACCTGCGGCGCCGCCGTGCGGTCGATGCGATCGGGCACCCAGCTCGTCGCTTGGGCGGGTTGCCATGGCACATCCATGGATCCGGCGCCTGGTCTTTCGGCGCTGGGCCCGGCGTCGCCATTCGATGGGTTCACCGACGCGGTCGATGTGATGCGAGCGGTGGCGGGCTCGGCTTCGGCCTGCGCCGCCCACCCCTCGGGCGACGACGGCGTCGCCGCAACATAGTTCTCGCGTGCCGAATCTGTTATCGGCACAGCCATATTCGGCGCAGCTGTATGCGGCGCGGCAGCATGCGCTACGCCGGTTTCCGGCGCGGTCGTGCTCTGCGGTGACACCGGGGCATTGGCACTCGCCGCAGACTGCGATATCGACTGACCGGGTGCACCGATCACCGGTTCGCTGTAGCCGGATTGTGGACGTGCGGGGACGCTGCCGGTCGGAGGGCCGCTTTCCGGTTCCTCGGCTGCCTGCATGAAAAAGGCGTCGTAGCCGCCCTTGTGTCGGACGGACTCGGCCGAATGACCATTAGTACTCGGCGCTCGGCTCATATCTGTCGTCCTCTCCAAAAACCCATTGGGACGTTCAACCGATCCGGCTGGTATCGAACCAACTTCGGCCCGGTAGCAGCTCGACCAGTCCCACGATCGCGGCGTGCAGTGCCGCGTCGTCACCGGGTGCGTAGGTCGATCGGACTTCCCCGTCCATCGCCACACTCGGCGTCACAATGATGCGCCCCGACAGCGTATCCAGCACACTCACACCGTACTTCGGCTTCAGCTCGACTCCGTCCTGGTGTTGCACCACCGTCAATTCCGCCCGCCGGACCACCTCCTCGAGTGCCCGGCCGAGGACACTCGCGGTACGCGGCTGCGCACCCAACTCCAGCAGTGCCTGCCGTCGTCCGTCCTGGTCGACGGGAATCTCGGCGAGCTCGGCCTGCGCCACGGTCATCGGCGCGAAACTCAGTGCCGGAGTGGACCCCAGCGCCGCGCCTACCGCGGCCGATACCGAATCCAATTGCTGTTCCTGCTGGTACACCGCCTGGATGACGATCTCGTCGTCATAGCGCACCGCCAAAACATGGGTTTCGCCGCGACGCACCAACGACATGCGCAGCATGCCTTTGTCTTCGCCATCCAAGCCGGTGGCCAACACGAGCGCCATCAGTTCCACATCCGGGCGGTAGAGGCACTGCAACCAGTGCTCGACCGTCGGATGCACGCGGTCGTCGTCGATAATGCCCACCTCGGTGAGCTGTTCCGCGACGACAGCGCGCACCCGCTCCAGATCGTCGAAGTCGAAAATATTCGGCATCAACGCCAGGATCGGCGGATAGGAGTCGATGCCGGCCATGTCTTTCAATAGCAGCGCGGCATCGACATTCAGATCGATCGCGATCGGATCAGTTTCCACACCTTCACCAAATGACCAGTCGCTCGCAGCCTCGTTGCGCCGTGGCCGGGCCGACGAAGCGGACGGGGGCTGCGAGATTACTAGACGCCACCGATCGCCAGGAACCTGGCGCCCTGCTGGTGGTCGGTCTCCCTCATGAAGCCCTCAGATCCGGTGGTTTGGCTGATCGCGTTCTTCACCTGCATGAGCTGGCCCTGGTAGCCCGTGCCCTCCGCGGCATTGCCGAGTGCTGCCTTGAATCGGTCCATCAGCGGTTTGGCGACATCCGCCGCCAAACCCGAGAAACACCCTTCGAGTTCCTTGATCAGTGAGTGCAGGTGGAGAGCATTCGTGTCCATACCTTTCAGAACGTCCTGCACTCTGAGAGAATGCGAATCGACGGCCGCGTAGTCGTTATACATTGTCTGCCAACCTTATCTATCGTTCTGACGATTCGTATCGTGTCGCTCGTGACACTACTGCCACGAGCCGGTGTCGACCGTGCTGTTCGTACCGAGTTCGACTGCCCGCTGCATACGGGCAGCGTTCTCGAGATCGGTCGAGTCGATTTTGACGCCGGTGTCTTTCAGCGTGTCGATAATGTCCTGGAGGGTCCTGGCCAGCTTCACACCGGCGGTGTGCGCGTGGTCCATCGTGTGCTGGATTTGGGTACCGGTCTGCGAACCGTGGACAGCGCTGGCGAAGTCGTCACGCAGGCCCATCCAGCTCCGGAGGTAGCCTTCGAGTTCGCCTTGGCATGCCATAGCATTGACCGCGGTCTGGTTCAATACCTTCGGATCACCGGTGTAAGTGGTGGCCACTGTTGTTTCCTCTCTGAAGTGGATCTACATTCCGCCGCGGTTGTCACCGGGCAGGCTCTGGCTCGGCTACCGCCGCCTCGTCATCGGTGCGCTCGAGGATGCCCACTAGCGAATCTCCCTCGGCGACAACATCTTCTGGACGTTCATCGGCATATTCGATGACGCCGATCACCGGCGGCTTCTCCAATACCGGAACTTCCAACTCTTCACCCGGCACGAATACCTTGCCCGGTTTCCGTTCCTCGTCCCGGCGGCGCCGCATCTGCGCCTTCGGTGCGATCGCACCCCGCCGCGGAGCGGCGCGACCGGCTGGTCCGGTGCCTGCCGGATTCGACGACGCGCCGAACGCCGTTCCCGGCCCGCGCAGCCAATTGGACGGCATCCGGAATCCGGTGGACGCACCCGGCATCGAGCCGAGTCCGCCCCGGGCCAAATTCAACGCGACCAGACTTCCCGCGCCCCCGTTCAAACCCGCCAATGTCGGTGAATTGGGCGAAGTGTCGTAGAAACCCGGCTCTCCGGCTGACCCGTCCGTGCCGCCATACGATCCCGAATCGCTCAGCGGCGAAGTAACCTCACTCGGATCCGCTGTCGCGGGCTGAGTCTGCGTCGGGGATTGGGTGGTATCGGTCGGCGTATTGCCGGTGTCCGTATTACCGGTATTCGTATCTCCGGTGTTGTTGGTGTTATTCGTATTGTTATTGGTAGTTGTGTTGTTGTTCGTAGTTGTGTTGTTGTTCGTGGGCGTTGCGTTGAATTGCTGTGGCGTGCCCACCTTGGGGGTGTATACCGGCACTTGGAAGTTCGGCGGTGTCGGCGGCGCACCCGGGTTCGTGACGATGGGCGCCGGCAGCGCCGGCGTCGGCAGCGTCCCCAGGGTCGGCACCACCGCGCCCTCGTAGGCGTCCATCACCGCGGCAGCGGCAAACCAGATCCCAACGTACTCGAGTGCGTTGACCAGCAGTGGAACTGCCATGGCCGACGTCCCGGTGATCACGGTGGCCCCGACTAGAACGGCGTGCTCCAGCCGGTTCTTGGCGAGCGCTACACCGACAGCCGCCATCGCGGACTTGGCGGTGCTGAACTCCTTTGCCACCTTGTGCAATACTTTCGACACCGACTGGGCGACATGAGACTGCTCCTGTAGCCACTTCGTATGGTGACTGAATGCCGCCTGCGCCAGATCACCCGATTCGCCATTCCAGGTCTCACCCATATCGACCATCGCGGAGGCGGTGTTGCCCGCGGCAGTCGCGAACGCCACAGCCGAGTTCTGATAGGACTCGGCGGCGGCCGTGATCGTCTCCACTCCGAAACCGGAGAGCATATTGCCGACGTTTGTCTCGGGAGGAAATGCGTCCCATATGCCTGGCATAACATCAGCCTTCGCTCGGGCCTGCGGCTCGGACTAGAAGGGGTCTTTGGTGATGGTCGCGATCGTGGACGCGATGTTGGCACTATTGATGACGTCGCTGCCGGAAAAGGCGCTCGCGGTTGGCGGTAGCGACGCCGACGCGACTTCGCGATGCACGAATCCGTCACCCGTGCAGCCGAAGAACGATGTCCCGTATGTGAAGGTCACTGCGGGGAGGACCAGCACGCTCACGGGGTCCCAGGCCGGCGGAAATATGACGCAGGTGGCCGCCGACGCGACGAGCGAGGCGATTGCCTGTTCGGCAATCAGGTCGAGTTGGGAACTGACTCCCGGGAGATGCGCCGGGTCGACTCTGGTGGCAGCCATCTGAGTTCTCCTAACGTGAGCGCCGACTCAATAATGAGTGGTACAGGACAAACGCTAAGGCATTCTCAGCATTGGGAAGATTGGTCGAATCGTCCTCGGACAGCCCCGCACCACCGCCGACCCGGCCTAGTCCTGCGGTGGTGTCCACGCCGACTGTACGAGATCCCGGCGGGAATGCAGCGGCTCGACGAAGATGCCCCGACCCACCGGTTGCTTTGTCGGCTTCACATCGCCGATGAGAATCCCATCCAGTTTCGAGCCGTCCATAATGAGGCCCGACGAATTCAGGTTCTTGATCTGGCCGAGCACACTGTCGTACAACGCGGAATCGGCCTGGGCGATGTTGCGGGCGGCGATAACGTGCAGACCGGTGTCGCGGCCGTCGACAATGATGTCCTTGAGCGGATCCAGCGGATTTGGCATACCGCGCTGGGCGACCATGTGGTAGTCGTCGATCACCACGAAGATTTCCGGCCCGGACCACCACGAACGGTCCTTGAGTTGTTGCGAGGTAACGCCGTCCGGGGGGCGGCGGCTGCGCATCTTCTCCGCGAACGGCGGCAACCCCTCGCGCAGATCGCGCTCACTGGTCAGATACCCGATCAACTGCTCGTCCGAGATAGCGTCCATATGCTGGCGGCGGTAGTCCACCAACAGCACCCTCGCCTGATCCTTGTTGAATTGCAGCCGGATCGACTCCAGCAGCGCGGCTAGCACCGTCGATTTGCCCGAGCTGGACGATCCGAGCACGATCAGATGTGTCGAAACGCCGAAATCGACCGTGGCAGGGTGCAAATCGGATTCGCGAATGCCGAAGGGCACCACGAGGCGCTGTGCCAGATTCGCCGGTTCCGGGCGACCCGCGCGGACCTCGGCCAAGGTGATCTGGGCGGGCAGCAGCTTGACCTCTGGGGCCCGGCGGCTCTGATATTTCTGGTTCAGCTGATCGATCGCCGCCGCCAGACCCGCACCGGCGGATATGGGGTCGCCCACCCCGTCGATGCGCGGCAGGGCGGTGAGCATGTGCAACGCGTCGCTCGAGATGCAGCGACCTGGTCGATCCGGGGGAATCGCGGCAACCACATTGCGCTGTCCGAGGAAGATCGTGTCGGTGAGATCACCGAGCCGCATCTCTACCCGGGTCTGCAGTAGATCCTTGATGGCGGGACGGATCGCCGCCCAGCGCGAACTGCTGACCACCAGGTGGATGCCGTAGTTCAGACCCTGCAGCGCGATCGACTCCATGACCGGGAGGTATTCGTCGAAATACGGTCCGGTGACCGCGAATCCGATATCCCAGCCGTCGACGACGATGAAGACATCACCGTGTTCGTCACCATGGGCGGTGAGTTCCGCCGATTCCCGCGGCGAGGAGCGCCTGCGCCGGAATTCGCGCATGGTGTCGATGCCCAGTTCGCTGAACAACTGCTGTCGACTCGCGATGAGATTGGTGATGAGCGCGAAGGTGCGTCGGACCCGATCGCCGTCGCGGCCCGAGGCGACCGAGCCGACATGCGGCACGTTCCGCAGCCCGGTCAGACCGCCGGAGAAGTCGAGGCAGTAGAACTGGATCTGTTCGGGTGTATGCGTCAACGCGGCGGACATGATGAGCGTCTGTAGTGCGGTCGACTTGCCCGATTGCGGACCGCCGACGACGGCCACGTGCCCGCCCGAGCCGGACAGATCGACCGTCCAGATGTCCTGGCGCTGCTGTCGCGGCTTGTCCACGATCGCCCATGGCAACTGCAATACACCGGAAGTCGCACCGGACATGAATTTGTCCAGGGTGGGCGGCACGGTCAGCGGCGGCAGCCACATCTTGTGCGCCGGTGTGCCGAATCCGCCCAGTTGTTGCAGCACCGTCTCCATTACGGTCACCGGTTCTCCCTCCGGCGTCTCCGATTGCTGCACAATAGGTTCGGGCTCGACGGCCGCGGGCCGCACATCGATGATGTGCGCCGTGGTGAATTGCTGTGGTGGCCGATAGCCACCGCCGGGTCGCCTGGCGCGTTGGGCACTGGACGCCGAGGCCTGCGTGGGCGCGACATACGGTGAGCCGACGTAGGCGGCCTGGAATCGCTGCAGATCGCCCGAGCCGACTCGCAGATAACCCGAACCCGGCTTTTTCGGCAGGTGATACGCGTCGGCGGTGCCGATGGCGTCGCGGGAATCAGCGGTCTGGTTGGTGCGCAACGCGATTCGATAGGACAGGTGTGCTTCGAGCTCACCCATCCGGTTGGCGGGCACCTTCTGCGAGGCCAGCAGCAGGTGGATACGCAACGAACGTCCCAACCGGCCGATCGCGACGAACAGTTTGGAGAAGTTCGGATGCTGTTCGAGCAGTTCGGCGAACTCGTCGAGGATGATCAACAGTGTGGGCAGCGGCGCGAGCTGCGCGCCCTGCTCGCGGGCCCGCTCGTAATCTGCGACGCTGGCGAAGTTGCCCGCATCGCGCAGAATTCTTTGCCGCCTGCCCATTTCGCCGTTGATCACGTCTTCCATACGGGTGACGAGGTCGGCTTCTTCCTCCATATTGGTGACGACGGCGGTCACATGGTGCAGCCGATCGAACCCGAGGAAGGTCGCACCACCCTTGAAGTCGACCAGCAGCAGGTTGAGCACATCCGGGGTATGTGTCGCCACCGCCGAAAGCACCAGGGTGCGAAGAAATTCCGACTTTCCGGAACCGGTGGCGCCGATGCACATGCCGTGCGGGCCCATGCCCTCCTCGGCCGATTCCTTGATATCGAGATGGACCACGCCACCGGCCGGATCGTGGCCGAAGGGAATGTTCAGCCGTGATCGGTCCGCGTCGCGGCGGCGCGGCCACTGCTGCTCGGCCCGAATCGCCCCCGGATCGGTAATGCCGACCAGTTCCTCCCACGATGTGCCACCGCTGGCCTGATCCGCGACCACGGCCTCGACCACGGTGGACAGCCGGTACGGGGAGATGTTGCGGGCCAATGCCTTCGCCGTCGCCACCGACATCCCGTCGGCGGCTCCGACCCGCCGAAGCCCGCGCGGAGTAACCTCGTGCAGCGCCCGATCAGGCCCCACCGTGAACTTCAGCGCCCTGGGCAAGGTCTGCTCGGCCCGGCCCAGCCGCAGCCAGGTGCAGCCATCGACACCGGAAATATCCCGGTCGGTGGCCGGACTGCTGTCATCGACGATCAGCAGATAATGCTTTCGATCCAGCGTGGGTTCGGAATTCGCGGAGAACGGACCACGATTGAGTCCGGCCAGCGTCTTGGCACGCAACTCCGAAACGTTGCGATACACCATCCGGCTCGACCCGATCGCGTCGGTATCACTCGGATGTTGGGTGTGCGGCAACCACTTCAGCCACGACCACTCCGGTGCGTCCGGATTCGACAGCACCGCCGCGACCGCGACCTGATCCGGGCCGTGCAGCACGACAACCTCGGCGACCATCGCGCGCACCAGCGCGGCCACCGCATCGGGATCGCCGTCGACACCGATCTGCGGCGTCGAAAGCAGATTGATCGCAACCGGCATACCCCCGACAGTGGAATACGCCTTCGCGAATCGGGTCACCTCGACGACGCCGACCGGATCCAGATCCGACGTCGGCGCGGCCTCGGGCACGATGACCCGCACCTGGTTGGCGATCCGGCCCCGCCCGATCCGCACCCGCAGGAACTGCGGACTGGCGACCTGGACCTCCCACATGCGCTTGCCACCGATCAACGCAGCGATCTCGGCCGGACCGGGATGGGTATAGCGCAGGTAGCTATGCAGTTCCGTCTCCGCGGCATGCACGGTCTTGCGGTTATCGGTAATGCTGCGCAGATAGTCCTTGCGTTCTTCGTTCAGACCCGCCGCGCCTCCGGCGCCGCTCCCGGAGAACGCACCGCCCATCATCCCGCCCATGGAAACCAGCATCATGACCGGGAACATCAGCATCATCGGCGACATCTGCCCGCCACCGCGGAACATCATCACCATCATCCCGGCCATGGCCGACACCATGACCACCGGCATGATCATCTTCAGCCGCGATGGCGGCACCGGCTTGGGCAGTTCGGTCGGTGGCTGCAGCCGCAATTCGGTCACCGCGGGGGCTTTGGGTCCACGCACCATCCGAGCGGGCCGCACGAATCGGCGGGTAGCTGTCACGAGGTACCGCCTGGAAGACCGATGACGGCCTTATTCGTCGGGATGCCGTCGTGTTGGATCCGCGCGTCCTTTTGCGAAAGGGTAGGACCGACCGCGAACAGCGACACGATGGACCACGGTGCGGGCACCGGAGTCCGCAGTCCGAGCGACGTCAATGTGGAATCCGGATTGGAGTTGTTCTCCACCACGGCATTGATGCCATAGCGAACGCCGCTGTCGGAGATCCAGAACAGCGACTCCCGCCGCGGCGATCCCGGATCCGCCCCAGTCACCTGGACGAAGCGTCCGGTGGTGCGCGGCAGATATGCGGCGTCGGCTGTGGTCCCGCGTGAACCGGTGGCCGTCACCAGGCCGACGGTTCGGGTCTGTTCATCCACCTGCAGCGGCAGCTGCCGTCCCACGAGCAATTCGGTCGAGGCATTCTGATCGGTGCCCGCACGCCACCAGTGATAGCAGGTCACCCCCAGGCGCATCGGATCGACGACATGCACCGGCCGAATCGGATAGGCGGCCGTCCCCGGCCACGCACCCGGGCGCAGATTCGCCGCGATGACATCCGGCCCGACCGTCCTCGTCGATATCGAACCGTGTGAATCGGCGTTGCGCACGATCGATGCGAGCACCGAATTGATTTGCACCACACCGGATTCCGATACCAGATAATAGAATGCGCCGCGATCCGGCGCCGACACCGTCAGCACCGAACCGACCGGAACGCTCAGACCCGAGGACAATGTCACGGTATTCCCCGCACCGGGCACATCGGGCACCCGCAGCGGCGGCACCTCGGGGATTGCGGAGATGAAACCCTTGGAGACAGCGACCACGGTCGAGGTCGGATCGATGCCCAGGGCCAGGATCACCGCCGAATTACTCAGATCTATCGACGCCCGAACGATGCCCTGCTGCGGATCGGAGTACACCAGCCAGGTGGTGGTGTCATCGCGCAGCAGCCGCCCCTCGTCGGCAGCCAGCCCGCGGATCGCATCGCCGTTGACGGTCAGCGGACCGCCGATTGCGGTGGTCATCACCGGCGACAAAGCAACGGTCGGCAATCCGGTCTGCGGATTGACCGGCGCCGCCGCACCGACCTTCGCGGTATCACACACCGTCCACGACGAGTTCCGGTCGCCATTGTCCGCGATCACGCCGGGTGCGCCCGGAATACCGACCCACGGCCCGCGCGGATACTTGGACAACTCGTCACGCGAGACCGGCACCGGATTGTCCGCCGAACCCGCGATAAGTCGAGCCGAGGTCAGATTCAGCGCCGGATGCAGCCGACCGCCGACGCGCACGTACAGCGCGCCGGTGTCCTTCTCCGCGATGATCTTCGACTCCCCCACCTTCTTTGCGGGCTTGAAGAACGCCAGCAGAGCGGCACCGGTGATCACCACGCAGGCCAATGCGATACCGATCGACAGCGCGGTGGAGCGGCCGCGCTGCGGATCATCGATCATCGAGGCATCCCGACGGACCAGCGCATGCTCGATCCGGCGCAGCAGAAACCGCCAGCCCGATATCTGGTGCTTGGTCACCACCCGGAAGCGCGCCATGCGGATCAGCCCGTCGCGGCCGGCGCCAAGCTCGCGAGCGCGGCGGTGATGTCCGAGGAGTCGATGGTCATCAACTCCTCATTGGTCATCGAAAGCACATCCGCGTTGTCCCTGGTGAAGCGGTAGTCCCGCTCGGCCTCGGCGGCCTCGACCACATTGCGAACGAAACGACCGTTGCCCGCCAGATCGATAAGCCGCCGACCGTTCTTGGTCTGTCCCGACAGCTGCTCGCACCGCACCCGCAGGACGTCCTTGGCCTCACCGGACAGGATCGAATCCTTCTTGTGCGCAATATGATCGGCGATCCGCACCAGTTCGTCGGCCTCGTAGCTCGAGAAGCGGATGCGCTTGGTGAAGCGCGAGGCGAGACCGTCGTTGGAGGCCAGGAACCGATCGATCTGGTCCTCGTAACCCGCGATGATCACGACCAATTTGTCGCGGTCGTTCTCCATGCGGGCCAGCAGGGTGTCGACGGCCTCCTTGCCGAATGCGTCACCGCCGGACAGCCCCTCCTGGATCAAGGTGTACGCCTCATCGATGAACAGCACGCCGCCGAGCGCGGAATCGATCAGTGCGTTCGTCTTCGGCGCGGTGTGGCCGAGATGGGTGCCGACCATATCGTTGCGCGATACCTCGATGACTTCGGCGTTTTCGACCACGCCCAGCCCGGCGAAGATTTTGGCGATAACGCGGGCGATGGTCGTCTTACCGGTACCGGGCGGACCCGAGAAGATCAGATGCTGCGATCGAGAATCCACGGCCAAGCCGCGTTTGGCCCGTACCTGATCCATCAGCACACCCGACTTGAGCCGGTCGACCTGCTCCTTGACCGAGTCCATACCGATCTGCGACCGCAGCAACTCGGAGGCCTCCTCCAGCTGCGACTCACGTGCGAGCCGCGCGGCGGATGCGGCGACCTCGGTCGGGTCGTCACCGGACTTCGGATCCCACTGATTGGTGCGCGAGGCGATGACCTCGGCGGTGGTGATCTCGAGCCGATAGGACTTGTCCCGTACCGCACGCTGCCATTCGGGGCGGTCCGGCCACAGCGCGGAGCCCTGCAGCCCCTTGAGGATCTTGTCGGCGGCATCGTGCTCGCCGTCGTGGCGCAGCAGCATGCCGAGCAGGAAGTGCGCGTCCGCCCAGATGTAGGACAGATTGCCGGACTGACTGTCCTCGACGATGCGCTGCGCGCGCGGCAGAGCCTCGCCGAGCCGGCCCAGATGCGCCAGCGCCTGAGCCGTCATCAGCTCGGCCGCGATATCCAGCAGCCCGTCCTCGAGCGCGGGTTTTGCATTGCGAGCGGTGAGCACATCGAGCCACTGTTTGGTGCGGAAGAACAGCGACATCCGTACGAAGTCTGCGACATCGTCGCGCGGCACTTCGGCGAGAATCGCTGTGGCCTCCTGCCATTCGCCGCCGTCGGCATAAGAGCAGGCCTGGGCGATGGCGATCTGATCTCGATCCGCCATGGCCACACGCAGGCCGAAAACGCCGATCTCGACCTGACACCACAGCGCACGATCGACCAGACCGGCGCGTTGCTGATCCCGGTACAGGTTGTGCACCGATCGGTACGCACCGTAGATCACCTCGGAGGTGACCTCACCGGCCATGGCGCGGCCCAACCAGGCATCGCACATGTCCGGATCCAGGTCGGTGGCGGCGCGGAAGGCGGCCGCTGCCTGATGTTCATTTCGCACGCCCCCGGCGACGAGCGCCAGACTTTGCACACCTGTGTAGAACGCGTCCTCGGCCGCAGACAACTCGGACTTCCCTTCCGACGATCCTCGTGGACCGAAGATAGCCATTTCAGCCCCGGTCGCGACCGTCGCACTATTCCCAAGATTGGGAAGGCGACATCGTTACCCGGCAACCCGATCTATGTACACAGTTTTTATCGGCTCGATGTTGAATGTGCCGTTGTTTAGCGGTATGTTGGAGGTGGGTCGACGGTTCCTCATCCCGAAGACCCAGCCCCTCCAGTGGTGGTCGGTGGCCGTGATCCGGCAGCTGACCATCGGCTGGCATGCGGCGGATCGTCACCCCAGAACCCCGGCGATCTGTCATGCGGCGGCCGACGGTGTCCCCACACATCGTCGGCCGCCGTGCTCCGTTCTGCGGCCCGTTCACCGACCGCCGTCTTGGCGGCGCCGGACGGTTGGTACGGTCGCGGCCCCGGCCAATTCGCTCGATGGTGTCTCCGATGTCCGAGCGAGCTTCGACCACGGTGTTTCCCGTGGCTTGCGTGCCGTCGTCGCGCGCCGGTCCAAGGACTGGAAGGCCTTGGCGGGCATTGTTTTCGAGAAGGCCGCGCGCTGTGCCGATGCCCGGACCGCATGCGCCCACGGTGTCACGAAACCACGCGAACGACTGGGGCCGAGCGGCGGTTGCATGCGGGGGCCGATTCGACCGTCTTGGACAACACCGGAGGCGGTCGGTACGTCTTCGTCGAGGGCCGCACCCGACAGCCGCGGTTCAGCAGGAGGCGCGCCGGACACCTGCGGCTCAGCAGAAACCACGCCAGACACCTGCAGCTCACCAGGAACCACGCCAGACACCTGCAGCTCAACAGGAACCACGCCAGACACCTGCAGCTCACCAGGAACCACGCCAGACACCTGCAGCTCAACAGGAACCACGCCAGACACCTGCGGCTCACCAGGAGCCACACCGGACTGCCGCGGTTGAGCAGGGGGTACGTCGAGCATCCGCGGTCCGGCGAGGGGCGCCGAGGGCATTCGCGGTTCGTCGACCCCTACGGCGGACGATGTCCTGACAGAGGGCGCGCCGGTGAACAATTTGTCGACGTCGCGTCCGAGCGGTTCGACGGCCCTGCCGATCACCTCGATGACGAGATAGCCGATCAGCGCCCGCTCCATCTGCGTGCACAGTCGCCGCGCCGCGGCAACGACGAGCGGTCCGGCGATCCGGGCCGCGGGCGTGGCCGTCATGGCCGCGTAAGTCGTTGCCAGCGCGGCCAGTTCGGTCAGGACCACTGCCTTCGTCACGGTAATGACATAGGCCACCGCATCCAGCGCCTTCGCGATGACAGCACATACCCGATCGAGTTCGGCCTGATGGTCCCCATCGGATCCGGCCCATGTCGCGGCCAGGTGCTCGTACTCGGCGAGCGCATCCCCGCTGTCATCGACACCGGGCCCACGAGTATTCGCGGCGAATGTGCGCACTTTGACCGCGAGCCCGCGCACATCGCCTTCGTCGATATCCGGGTATCGAACCCCGCAGCAGTCGAGGAATTCCGCGACGTCCGGCGGAATCTCCACCGCCACTACAGCACCCGCACCACGACGGCGTCACTGGACATACGCGACCACTTCACGGTCGAACCGGAATACGGCGCCTCGATGACCATGCCGTTGCCCGCGGCCAACTGGACGTGCTCCGGCCCCCGCGCGCTGAACGAACTCGCGGGGAATACCAGGTCACCGGGCCGTACATCCGCCGGGGAAACTCGCACTCCGCTGTAGATCTGCTCGTAGGTCGTTCGCGGCAGCACCACATGGCCGTCGGAGGCCTGCGCGATCGCGTACTGGGTGAGACCGGAACAGTCGAAGCCACCGCCGCTCGGTCCACCGGCGCCACCGCCGCCCCAAATGTACGGTGTGCCGAGCCAGTCGCTGGCCGCGCCGACGGCCTTGCTGCCCGCGGTTCCATCCGAGGGCACCCGAGGGCGGCCGCGTCGGCCGTTCGACAACACCGCGGACCGCGAACGAGCGCGCCGACGACGACGTGGCGTCGTACTACTGGCCTTTCGCCGGGACAGCTCGGGCATGCTGGGCGGAATGATCTGCGCTGCCCGCTGACGCGCCGCCGCGACATCGGTATCGACCTGTTTGGCCGCTTTGGCGATGGTCGTATGCGCCGCTTCGAGCAGGGCGGGCCCGCTGAACCGGGTGTCACCGACCGATGCGATCGCCTGAATTCGCGATTGCAGGTCGGCGATCTGATTGGTCAAGCGATTGCGCCCGACGACCGTACCGTCCCCGGCCTCGCCCACGGTCTTGTGCACGACACCGTCTTTGCCCGCATGTGATTCCGCGATCGTCGATTGGATGCCGCGCGCATCGGTGTAGCGGGCGACGACGGATCCACCGTGCGCACTCAGGTCATTGGTCGCCGATTGGACGATGCTCGCCGTGGCGGCCGGATCGGGTTGCCCGTTGCCGTACAGCCCGAGCAGGGCGCGCAGAACCTCCTGGAGGTCGCCCGTCAATACTGGCGACATTCGACCGACTCGCTCTCGCTCATCACCGACCGCCTCTCCGGACCTGCTCGCCGAATATTTCGCCGGTTGGCACCGGTCGCCCCGAATCTCGGGGGGTGACAACGACTATGAGGCAATCGCGCTAATGATTCATCTTCCCAGCGGCGGGAAGACACGACAATGGGAACAACTTCTGGGAGGCGGTGGCGACGATATGGCGGCAGAACTGGCGGGTACCGCGGCCGAGACCTGGCAAACGCTCTTCGGCTCCCCCACCGGTAGCAATTCCGCAGAGCCCGGTGCTCCTTTCGGTTCGTCGCCTGGCGCTCCGTCCGGCCCACCGCCTGGCGCTCCGTCCGGCCCACCGCCTGGCGCTCCGTCCGGCCCACCGCCTGGCGCTCCGTCCGGCCCACCGCCTGGTGCCCCGGGGAGCCAACAAGCCGCGGACGGGTCCATCCTGCCGCCCGGTGATCCGTCCGGCCAGTTTCCCGGGGACGGTTCGGGCCACCCCCCGGGCGCCCCCGGTTCCGCGCCGGCCACCGCAGCGCTCGGCACACCGCCCGGTGCGACCGATACCACCACGTCCAGCAAGGCCAGCAAGGCCAAAACCGGCCACTACTGGACGGTGGAGCTGACACCGCCCCCGGGGGCGTCGGCGGGTTTGAAGGCATTCATCGCCATGGCCGAAGAGGCCATCCAAACGGCCATCGATCT
Organism: Nocardia sp. NPDC004604; assembly: GCF_040609795.1. Classification (NCBI taxonomy): domain Bacteria; kingdom Bacillati; phylum Actinomycetota; class Actinomycetes; order Mycobacteriales; family Nocardiaceae; genus Nocardia; species Nocardia sp. NPDC004604. Next base: position 16,186 of record NZ_JBEXLC010000058.1, on the reverse strand, counting down.
GCTCGGCCGGGGTACCCCTGAACTGCCGCCCAAGGTTGACGACCTGCTGCGACCGGTGATCTACGAGAGCATCGGCGACAGCCTGATGAAGAAGCAGTACGAGGAAGCTCTGGCGAAGGTCCAGTCCCGGCAGACCGCGCTGCTTACCTACGACACCAAGGTCATGAAGACCTCGATCGTGGTCGCCGCGGGCAGTGATGAGACGCTGCGCGCGATCAAAGAGGTTGTCGCCGAACTCCAGACGAAACTGAAGGCCGTCGGAAGCGGAAAACTCAAGCCCGCTCAAGAGGTGGCCGTCATGAAACTGGTCGCTGAGGCGGTGGACCTCGTCTACGAGAAGGTCGAAGCGGTCTACCAGCTCAACAACGATATGGCCGGAGACGGTAACAACGGCTCCGGCAGCGGCGGGTCCGGCAGCAATGGCAAGTCCGGATCCGGCAGTTCGGGCGGGGGGTCCGGCGACGGCGGGCTCGGGCAGTTGGTGTCGATGCTCGGCATGCTGCCCATGATGGCAATGCCACTGGTGTCGCAGTTGCCGCAATTGCTGAAGCAGCACGACAAGGACAAAGACAAGGACAAAGACGCAGCCGAGGACAGCGCGCAGCCCGGTGCGGGCCAGCCACAAGCGGCGGCACCGGGTGCGGCGCCTGCCGGTCCCGCCGCGGCACCGGCGGCACCTGGTGCCGGCCAACCCGCGGCGGCACCCGCGGCAAGTGCGAGCGCGAGTGCGCCCGCATCGGCCACGCCGGTGGCGAATACGTCCCCGGTCTCGGCTCGTACCAGTGTCCGACGTGCGGTGAAACGGACCGGAACGACTCCGACCGGTACCGATACCGATACCGACGAAACGCACGAGAGCGATCCCGACGACGAGGTCACCGTGGATTCGCCTGTGGTGCAGGCATAATCGCCGATTCCTTCTTCCCGCACCGGCAGGCGATATCGCCTGCCGGGTAGCCACCATGGCCGAATCGCCACTATGGCTGAATTGGCCTGGTGTGAACCGAACTCCAACTTGTAGGCTCGCGCATCGGCAACGCACGGCGCCGCTGTGACGACGAGCGCGCGGCACCGGTCGACTCGCATCCGGTCCGTTGCGGTCCCCCTCGAATTTCAGGGGGACCGCAATGCCATGTCAGATCGTCGTCGGCGGGGGAACCGCAGGCGGGGCTGTCGGCGTCGTCGGCGCCGCGGTGACCCCCGGGCTGCTCGGCGTCGATGCCTGTTGCGGCTGCTGCGCGGAGTTGTCCAAATCGGCTCCGCTCGGGTGGAAGAACCCCTGGAACTCGCCGTAACCGCCGGTGCCACCATCGGGTGGGTTGTGCGGGTCGAGCGGCACGAGCTCGCCGTTGATGATGGCGTGCAGACCCGAGGGCTCCACTACGACAATCGCACTCCGATTCGCCCACTGCGCCACGTCACCGGTCTGCAGGTGTGGGCTGTTCGGGTCTTGGTCATTACCAGGAGCGACCGAAACCCACGGACTGCCCGCCGAGGGCGCTCCGGTCGTGCCCGCATAAGCCGCCCTGGCATCGCTGCCGCTCGGATTATTGAGCTCCTTCTGCACGGCCTGCGAGACCGCCGAGGACACCTTTTGTGTCGTGCCGTCGGGCAGCTTCATATCGACCATGGACCGTCCACCGGCGCCCACCGGCGGCGGTGTCGCACTGGCGTCCGCCTGAACGACATTGGTCGGCGCGTTCGTGGCGACCGCCGGCTGGACCTGCGCCTGCGCCTGCGCCTGCTGCTGTTCCTCCCTGCGCCGCCGGCGCCGCTCCAAGCGATCCTCCTCCTCGCGCTGTCGCTGGTCGTTATGGCCGTTGTTCCCCATCTGCGACAGCGCCTGCGACATCGCGATCTGCCCGATTATCGAACCCATATCCATACCGCCGGACCCCGACGAACCGCCGCTGCTGCTGCCCGTGTTGTTCCCGGCCTGCGCCGCGGTGGTTCCCGACTTCATGTTCTCGATCGCGCTCATAGCCGAATTGATCGCGGACATGACGCTGCTGTTCGAGCCGTCGGTGCTCGTGGTGCCGTCGGCGCTGGTCGTGCCGTCGGTGGTGGTCTTACCCGAACCGTTGCCGAGGACATCGCCGAGGTTGGGGTCGCCGAAGTTATCGGTGGGGCTGGGAGTCGGGGTGGGGCTGGGCGTCGGGGTGGGAGTCGGCGTCGGAGCGGGCGCAGGAGCGGGCGCAGGGGCGGGCGCCGGAGCGGGCGCCGGCGGCGGGGGGTCGTCGACCTTGTCGGCCACCCACTGGTATTTCTTGGTCGCCTCCGCGTATTTCTTATCCCATTCCTCTTTTACCGTGTGGATTGCGCTGACGTAGTACTGCATCTCTGCTTGCGGAGTCAGGAAGAACTTGCCGTTGCCGGCAGCCCCTTCTTTCGTGTTCTTTTGGTAGAAGGGGATCGCCATGTCGGAAGTGGCTGCGCCACCAGAGTGGCCGCCATAGATCGTGTCGCCATCTATCCTGGTGCCGAAAGTGTCGTTCGCAGGGTCGTACTTGAGGCGATCGTTGAGTTCTTCCACCAGGTGCGTAAGGTCCTTGAAGGTATCCTTGCCTGTTATCTTGGAGTCGTATGTAAGATCCGAAACCTCTTTGTGCTTGCCCGTGTAGTCATCCTTCCTTTTTTTCAGCTGCGCCTGCAGATCACTGGCCTTGTCCCGGATGGCCGACCAGCCGCTCGCAGTATCGATCTGATCACCGTCGAGCACATGGGTGAATCCGGGATTTTCCTTCGGATTACCGACACCGAGCGTGTCGAGATCCCATTGCATCGCGAACTGGGTGTCATCGATCAGCGAGTCGAGCGCCGCACTGCGGCCCTTCGGCTTCCACAGTTCGACTTTATACGCATGCTTCGTCGGGTCGTCGTCCTCGAATGTTTTACCCCCGAACGGCTCGAATTGCGCCGCGTTCAGATCGGCCGTCTGCTTCGCCTTCGCATCGGCCGCATCGGCCGTCGCCTTCGCATCGGCCGCCGCCTTCACTTTCTCGATATAAGCGTCCGGCTTGCCCGAGTCAAACGCTTTGATGATATCCCCGTATTTAGGGTCATCTTTTGTTATGCCGTGTTTGCCAGCATCGTGGACAAGCTGTTTTCGTATATTGTCATACGTATGTCCCCCGTCGTACCAAGGGTCGCTATATGAATAATTTAGTTTGTCGAAGACCTTCGCGAACTCTTCCGAATTCAATCCGGCCAGCTTATCCAACGAGCTCTTTGCTTGGTCGCCTTGGAAACCAAGGTTATCCCAGACTCCCGGCTCGTAATCCTTTTTTATCTGGCTAACGACATCTTCTACCTTGTCACCCATCAGCCTCTCCTCTGCCCGCTGGACCCCTCGGAACCCGCCGTACCTTTCAGCGCCTCGGCGATGGCCGGGGGCGCCCCGCCGAGGCGGCTGGAACCGACGCTGACGCTACGGACACCGGTCCTGACACCATGGGCAAACTCGACGTCCGGAATCGCCGTACCCACACCGGCCGTCTCCACGGCCGCTACCCGCGCCGCCTCGGGCAACAGCGGATGCTCAGCTATCTGGCCGTACGTATAGAGCGCATCGCGCAGAGTCTGCCGGTCGGGTTCCCCCACGGAGAGCAAGAGCAGCAGTTCATCGGCACGGCGTTCGAAAACCATGCCGCGCAAGGCTTCCGTGGATACACCCGGGCGAACTCCGCCGACCGGAACCGAGGACACGTCCACCCGCCGCGACCACAGCGCCGACGCTGTCATGTCATCGGCGGCGCGCATTTGGTCCCACCAGCTCACCGGGACGGGTTGACCGGCGTGCAGCGCATCGAGGATCTGCCGTCGCCTGGCGCGGCGGGCTACAGTCTCTCGGTCGACACCGGAGACCGCGGCGCGGACCCGCGCATCCGCGGCCCGTGCCAACTCGAGGCACTTGGCCTGAATTTCCGGCTCGGGCACCGTCGCCGCTTGGTGCAGCGATACGTCCGAACCGGCCAACGCGAGCCGGTCGACCAAGCCGGGACCGGGCGCGGTGAAGTCAACGGCGGACTCGGCGGGAGAGACCCATTCCTCGACGGCGGTATCGCCGTGCATCGCTGCGCGCACGCCGTCGGGGATTACTGCAGACGACACCAAGGCGCTGATCCAGACATCTTTGCGGCGGGCCACCAGGTAGCCGAACTCGGCGAGCATTCGGGCCGGGTCCGCGGTTCCTTCCAATGCCGCGATCGCCTCTCGATCCGCGGCACGGTGGGCGAACCATCGCCACGGGACGGTGACCTCCAAAGGCAGGAATAGTCCGGGAGGCAGCCAACCCCGTCCCTCGGTGGAGGTGAGCAAAACGATGGGTCCGGCAGAGGCTCGCCCCACCGCTACCGCCCATTCCATACCGCGCGCCGAATCATGTACGGCGGCGAGGGTCGCGGCGAGCAGGGTGCGGGCAAGCACCAGGTCATCTTCAACCCGCTCACCTACCGCGAACGACGGTAGCGCTTGCCTGTCCTGCGTCGGGTGGACCGCTGCCGCGAACGGGCCCACCGCCAGTGATGTGGGTACCCGGGCAGCTGTGCCCGCCCAAACAGGGGCAACGGGGGCAACCGCAGCGGGGTACGCGTCCGTCGCCAGTGGTGCGGGCATCCCGCCGACCAGATTCGAACCACCGGCGGTGCCCGCCCCGCCGCTCGAATCACCCACCGCGGGCAGCGACATGTCGGTGGCGCTGTACTCCGATGCGCCGAGCGATGGCGCCATGACTCCGATCGGTGTGATAGCTCCGGTTGGCAAGGTGTCGTAGGTTTGTGGCGCCGATGCCGCAGGCAACTGGGGTGCCTGCTCGGAGCGTGCCGGCCCGTCCGGCACACCCGCAGTGGGAGGTGCGGTTACGGGAGGCTGTGCTGGTTGAGTGCTGTTCGCCGTCGGTGTATCCGGCCCGGCGTGCACGGGCGGGGCCGTCGGTGCGCCGTGGGGACCACCTGCAGGGGCTCCGTGGTCGGGACCGCCCGCCCGACCGACCTGACGCCCACCGGCCTCATCCTGGTCTTCGAGCGCCTGCGCCGCCGCGAGCAATTGATCCCGTGCCTGATCGTGGTTGGCGGCGGTGTGTTCGGCACGGTCATGGCGCTTGTTGTAGTAGTCCACCAGCGCCCCATGCATCGGATCGGCGATCGAACCGTATGTACCTGGGAATTCGTCGAGCCAACCTTGCGGGATTTGACCCCACTCCCGGAGTTTTGCCGCTGCCACTTCGTGCTGCTTGGCGATTCGGCGCAGCTCATCCGGCTCGACAATCAGTCTTTCGGGCATGCTCGCTTAATTCCTCCCGCCAGCTAACTCGGATTCATTGTTCCGTCTCCCCAAAATTGGGGGGTTGGCCATCCGATCTGCCCCGCCATTGCCGCATGATCTCCGAGAGCGGCCTCGGCAGGTTTTCGGGGTCGTTCATGGCGATGTTGTATTGCCGCCGAGCGTCCTCGGTGCTCTCGGCAATGGCGGCCACGATTTCGGCGGCCAGTTCCTGATTGCCGAACCTGGCGCAGGTTCCCGGCGCCAGGTACAAGTCCCGCAGCCGCCCCGTCGCGTCGACCTCGGGAATGACCAAGCCGCTCGGAGACGGGCGACGCGCCACGATCGCGTCGGTACGTTCCCGCATCTCGGCGATGCGGTTGCGCAACTCGCGCGCCAGGCTCAGTCCGACGCGCACGTCGGGGTGGAGTTCTCTCATAGATCTTCCAGGATGCGCCAGGGTTCGCCGCATAGAATTCCCAATTCTGGGAAGGAACAATACTCGAGTTCAGGCCGGTCTCCCGACGGCGAGACCCTGAGTTCCCCGCGAGGTCCACCATCGACGAGTTCGCCACCGACTTCGGCGGTCTGCGGCACGCCGTCCCCCGGACCGTGCACCGGATGCCCTCCGCATTTCCCTCCGCACTGCTCGGCTCCGGTCGACCGATGACGCTGCGCGGTGCGGGTCATTCCTGTGATGGACAGACCGTCACCGACGGCGAACTGCTCGTCACCTACGCGCCGGATACGGCGGCCGCGCAAATACGCGAGCTCGGCGACGGCTTGGTCGAGGTGCCTGCCGGGATCAGCTGGTACGGCCTGGAGCGATACTTGAACCGCCGCGGCAGGGCCGTCCCCGTGCTCACCGACTACCTGCATGCATCGGTGGGCGGCACCCTGTCGGTCGGCGGCATCGGGATCAACTCGGTGCGGTATGGCATGCAGGTCGACCACGTGGAGCGGATCCAGCTGATCGACGGAACGGGAACCAGCCGCTGGTGCTCGCGCACCGATCATCCGGAGCTGTTCCGGTTCGCACTCGGCGGGCTCGGCACAGTCGGACTGATCGAACGGGCGGTACTTCGCACCGTGCCGTACTGCCGCGACACGCATGTGCACCGCACGTACCACGCCACACCGACCGAGCTCGTCGAGCACACCGAACGGATCGCCCAGCGCAACGATGTCGACGTCTACTGCGCGTCCCTGCGTCGCGGCAAGTTCTTCTCCACCACCGGCTGGAGCGAAAATGGTCCGCGACGATGCCGTGACGAGAGCTGTGCGATCGTGCCCGATCTGCCGTTCGTAGGCCACCCCGATACCGAACGCCCGGTCAGCCCGTCTGCTGGTCACGTGCGTCTTTGGACCGATTACCTCGTGCCTGCCGGGCAGCTCGCACCGATGCTCGCGGCCGTCGAGACACTACGGCACCACGCTCCGCTGAACGGTGTTCTCAGGATGTTGTACGTCCTGATCGTGCGCCGTCCGCCCGACACAACCTCGTTCGCATTCACCCCGATCGATAGCGCCCCCATCTCGATCGGACTGGGCGTGTATACCTCGGTCCACGGCGATCCGACCACCACAGCCGCCACCCAGCGCGTATTTCGCGACCTCTTGGAACGCTGTTGCGAGCTGGGTGGGCGTCCATATCTGTACGGCGTCAACAACCTGGACCGCGCGCTGGCCGAGCGACTCTACCGAAACAGCCTGGATCAGCTTGCGCAGGTGCGCGCCGCGCACCGATTGGAAAACGTCAACGCCCACCTCCCGCTCGTGCGGGCCGCTCTGTCTATCTGATCTCTGGCCGCGTCGGAGAACCGGCCACGACCGCGCCGACGCAGATGAACGCCATATTTGTGAAGGACGGGATCAAGACGAGTGAATGTCGACCGGAATAGGAGAGATTGTCGATATGGGGGCTGCCGGAGAATTCCTGGTCGACCTCGCTGAGCGGTTGACGCTGCGTTGTGACCCCGCGACTATCCGCGCCATGCTGGAACGCGCCTGCGGCGGAAAGTTGGATGCGCAACGGCCGGATGGAGGCCGAGCCAGCCTCCTGACCATCTCCGGTACTCCGTTCGAAGTCAGTGTGACCGGTGGCCGCGGCAAGCTCACGCCTGTCCTGCGCTATACCACCGAGACCGCGACGCAGAACATGGAGATCAGCTCTCGGGCCGACGCTCAACTCGCCGCTATCCGGGATCTTGTCAGATGGTTGCCGAAGGGAGATGAGACCGTCGTCGACTTGTTCCAGTCATTCGTCGCGACGTTGTATCCCGATCCCACGAAAGTTCCACCGCGCAGCGCCACATGGATAGGGGTTGCGCATGACACCGCGGCGCCGCATGATGCGGCTCGTCTCAAGATGTATTGCGGCTTGAACGTACCGGGGGCAGTGCACCGGTTGTGCAGCACATGGCCGGGCTTCACAGAATTCGCGTCCGTGCCCGACGAGGAGAAGCTCATCAGGTCTGCTTTTGCCACGATCGAGGTGGACGCGCACGGCGAAGTGATTCACAAGCTCTACCTGAGGGCCCGGTGTGACGATGTCGCCGTGCCGATGAAGCTGGTCCGCTATTTCGGCGATCCGGCTTGGGAAGCGTTATCCGAGCTCGTTCGGTGTGGCGCCGACGCGGCCGAGCTCCACCGATACGACTTCTTCGTCTCGTGTGCACGCGGTTCCGGCGCCCCTGTCTTCGGACTCGACGTGGGTGCAGGGCAACACGACCTGACCGGGCTTGTACGCGAACTCGCGTCCCGGCACCACGGCACCACCAAGGCCGTCGATGCGCTCGCCCAGGCAGCGGAGTCGTGCGGGGCGACACTGCGGTACTCATTCGTCGGAATGGGGTTCTCCGCCGATCAGGGCATCGACAAACTCAAGGTCTACGGCGCGCCCACCTGGAGTACCGAGTAGTACCCGGAATGGCCGGTCGGCTAGGGCAAGACTGCCGCCGTCGAACCTGGCCGTACAGTCACCGTCCTGCCATATCAGGGCCGATCTAGGGTCTCGCTGCTGCGGCCGTCTCCGGCCGCAGCATCCGGGGCTCCCCTGTCCGGCGCCACAACAGGCGGCGGCGAGGTCGCCGCGACCACAGCCCCGGTCGGCGGTCCTGCCGTGACCGGAGCACTGACCGCGGGCGCACTGACCGCAGGGGCACTGACCGCGGCGCCCGCCGGACGGGAGACGCGCTCGCCCTCGGCAACCGAAACCGCGGCCGGAACCTCCACGAACTGCGGATGGGCCACGATCTGCTCATGTGCGTAGATCGCGTCGCGCAGGCCCTGCCGCTCCATCTCTTCGGCCAGCAACAACACCAACTCATTGCAACGGCGCTCGAAGATCATGTCGCGCAAGGCCGAAGATTCGGTGTCGACCCGCAAGTCACCGAGTCCGACTCGGCCCACATCTACCCGGCGCGACAGCATCGACGCGGCCAGCAGATCGTCGGCATCACGCAGCTCATCCCACACCTGCCGGGACACGCTCTGTCCGGCCTGCACGGCCGAGAGAATCCGCTCACGCAATTGACGCGCGCCCGCGGCGTCCGCGCTGGCGGCCACCGACCGGCCGACCCGGTTGTGCGCATCCGTCGCTAATTGGACACAGCGCTCGCGTACCTGCTGATCCGACACGGTCGCAACGGATTCCAGCGCGGTCGGGGAACCGACCAGACCGAGCCGGTCCGCCGTATCCGGGGTGAACTCGCGCAAGTCGACGTCGTAGGTCGGACCGACGAGTCCTTCCATCGCCACGTCGTTCAGCTGTGTCCGCAGGCCAGGGTCGATCGGGCCGGAGGAGACCAGCGCCGAAAGTCTCGCATTCGCCTTCGGACCCCAGGCCAGGCCGAACTCGACCAGTACCCGGGCCGGATCCGACACGCTTTCCCAAGATGAGGTGCTGGCATCGGGGCCTAGCACTTCATCCCACAACCAGGGTGTCGAGACCTCGCGTGGCAAGTAGAGCCTTGCGGGCAGCCAGCCGCGCCCCTCGTTCGAGGTGATGAATACACCGGCACCGCCCGGACCGCGCATCACCGCGACCGCCCAGGCCATGCCCACCGGCGAATCGACGGCCGCGAGCACACTGCTGAGCAGGGTCCTGGCCAGCACCAGATCGTCGTTCACCGCACTGCCGACCACGTAGGCCGGTTCGGCCTCCTTATCCTTTGCGGCGGCCACGGCGGACGCGAACGGAGTGCCCACCGGCACCGGCATCGGGGTGGCATCGCCGGTCGCGGTGGCCCCGGTCGGTGGCTGACCCGAACCGCCCGCCGAACCGGTGTACCCCGGTCCCCCGCCCGGCCCGGAGCCGAGCGGCCCGGCCGGCGGCGCCGACGGTGTGGTTCCGGCCGTCGTGCCGGATGCACCACCGGTCGTAGCCGTCGTCTGATCCGGGTGCGAAATCGTGCCCGGCGAACCGGATGTGCCGCCGGGTCCGCCCGGTCCCGCGCTCGTCGATGTCGAATCGTGCGACGCCGCGGGTGCCATCGGGGTATCGGTCGACGTGTGTCCTCCGTCCGGTCCTCCGCCCGGTCCACCTCCCGGCCCGCCGGGCCCACCGCCCGGGCCGCCCGGAGGTGGGGTGTGGTGCGCACTGGGGTCCACGCCGTTGGACGTCGGCCCGCTGTGCGGGCCCCCGAGGTCCTGTCCGATCTTTCGAAAGTGCGACGCCACATCGTGGTCGGCGTTTTCATAGGAATCCGCCGAATCCCGAAGCGACTTCGCGGTGTTGAAGTGCTCCTGCGCCAGCGCCTTACCAGCGCGCTCGCGGGCGCCGTAGTACTTCACCAGCGCCTGGCGGACGGGATCCGCGATCGTTCCGTAGGTCGACTCGAAGCTGGCCAGCCACGCATGCGGCGGCTCCGACCACGCAAGAGTATCGCGCCCGACCTGCTCATGCTGCAGCGCCAACTGGCGCAGCACCGCGGGGTCGATATTCATGCTGGTTTCCGGCATTGTTCGATCAGACCCTTTCCCGCCGCCGTTCTCAACATTGTCAATCCTTCCCACTGAGGGGAATCCCAACTGAACTCCTACTGCGGGAAGCTGGGCGCGGCCGATCCACAATGGGCGGACCGTGGTGTCGAGGAATCCCGCCGAGCGGGTGGCCCGCGCCGACCACAGCGATGAACGAGTGGGAGCCGCAATGGATCAATGGGAACTCGAAAGCCTGCGGTCCGCGAACAACGGCATGCGAAACCAGATCGACTACATCATGGACGTCTACGAGAAACAGCAGGCCCAGCTCGCCGAGATCCAGCAGCAACTGGACGCATTGCGGGTGCGGGCCAGTTCATCCGATCAGCTGGTCGAGGTGACCGTGGATGGCGCCGGGGTGGTGACCGACGTTCGATTGACCGCGCAGGCGATGCGCGCGAAGCCCGAAAATGTCGGGCGAGCGATTGTCGAGGCCGCACAGGCCGCGGCACGGTCGGCGCGCTCGCAACATGACGCACTGATCGCACCGATCGTCGATACCGCGGAGCTCATGCCCGATCTGCCCGATCTGGTACCTGAGGCCCCGAGCTGGCGCGATGCCCGCGAATCCGCCGAGAACGACGGTCCGCGCGCCCGCTGAGTGCTCCCACTCCTGGGAAGAGTGCGCGGAACGCGTGAGAATTGACCGCAGGAGGCGTGAGGAGTCCGTGTGGCGCAGTCGTTGGAAGTCGATGAGGAGCGACTTCGTGCACTGGTGCCGGAATTCGAGGATATCGGCGCCGCCGCGCAGCGCGTACTCGATCAGTTGAAGGCCGCGCTGGAGCGCGAAGGCGAACCTTGGGGCAAGGACACTCCCGGCCAGGCATTCGCCGAGACCTACGTACCGGATAGGGACAAAGGAATCGCGAGCCTGGCGAAGACAGTCGCGAGCCTGCGCGAAGAGGGCAAGATCGTCAGCGACCTTGTCGACAGCTTCGACCGCCAGGACCGCGAGTCCGCTAACTTGATCGGCAGTACCGGAGACCGGTCACAGCCCAACAGACAGAACACCGATTTGACCGGACCGCCCAATCAATATGGGCAGGGTTGGCAGACTCCAGTAGCAACGAATACCACGCCAGACGCCACGCGATCGCCGACCGAATCGCAACCCGCACCCGGCGATCGGTCTACGCCGACTTCGACGACGACACCCAATACCTCGGGTAGTGCACAGCCGACAACTGGATCCACCACCGCACCGACACCCGATGGCGGCCGAAATGGAAGCGGCATGCGCTGGCCGAACAGTCCCTTCGGTAGCGATGTCGGCTCACCGAATGCGTCCGACACATCCGGCTCCCGGCCGGACTCGGCAACCGCCACCGGTGATTCAGCACCACCAAGCGCTGTCCGACCAGCCGTCGATGCTCCGACCGCGGACCGCAAGCAGCCGAATACGCCATGGTCCAGAAGTGCGTCCGGTACCGGTTCCACACCGGATACCTCCGCACCGACGGCCGCCGCACCCGCACAGCCATCGGCACCGAATAACGCCGCGCCGCGGGTATCAGCACCATCGAGTACGCCGCCGCGCATGTCCGCGCCGTCTCTGCCCGAGCAGCACCAGCAGCAGCACGCCCGTCCGGCACCGAAGGCGGCGGGCAAAGCCTTCGGTGCCGACTCGAAATCCGGCGCGCGCCATCCGTGGGCGGCCGATGGTGAGGCCCTCGGTGAAAACGCGTTGCTGGCACGGAAATTGGCCGATCGACATGATCTCGAGCTCGTCGGCTTCGACGATCCGACCGTCGACGCGTACACCATCCGGGAAATCGCGGCGGCGCTGGACGACGTGCTCACCCAGTACCCGTATGTCGACCTGCGCCAGATAGCGATCGCCGAATCCGCCGAATCCGCCACCCGCCTGGAATGGGACTGGGTCGCGGGGGCCACCGGGCCGGAGCCGTTCACTCGTCGCATCGTGCTCGACACCGTGGTTGCCCGCAATCCCTCGGTATTCGCCGAATATATCCGCGCCGCAACGCATTCCGGAAAAATCGCGCGCGGGTCCGACCGGCGGCCGGTGTATTCGACAATGGTCCGCGAACTCGGACACGCACTCGATGTCGCCGGTAGCTTCCGCGCCAGACAGGCGGCTCAGGACGCGCTGATCGCCGAGTTCACGCGCACCCGAGGCACCGCATCACGCGACCACGCGGCCACCGCGTCGAGTTCGGAGTACGAGCAGTGGCGCGCCCAGCTGAGCGGCTACGGATTCCACAACGGCCGCTTCGACCCCGGAATGGCGGTGGCGGACGCGTTCACCGAGGTACAGATCAACGGTTCCGAGGCGGCGGCACCCGCGAAGGTGTTGCACCGCTTGCTGGTCGACGCCGCACGGAAGTCGGCGACGCCGTGAGCTTCGGCGGTGGACACACCGCCGAAGCGCGGCACAGTACCTTCGAGACCGAACTGTCCGCCGCAGTCGGCGGTCAGCCGATGCGAATGCACGTGGGGTTGGGACCGGACACCGACTCGGCATTGATCAGCATTGCCCTGGCTCATCCGGATATCACCGATGACATGATCGCGACGGCACGTCGAGCATTCGTCACCGAGTCGGTTGTCGCCGACGCCGCTACCGAGGTTCCGGGTCTGCCCGAAGAACCGGCCGCCATACCGGGTGCGACGCTGTGACCCTGACGCTGCCGGCGGCATTTCCCAAGTGGCTGGTCGAGGCCGTTGCGGGGTACTGGCCGGATTGCGATGAGGACGCGGTGCGCCGCGAAGGTGACCACTGGAAGACGACCGGCGACAGCTGCCGCCAGCTCGGCAAACGCCACGATGCGGCATCCACAACGGAAAAGGCCGCCCTCCACGGCTACACAGCCGATACGAAGGCGACCAGGAACGTGCAGCTCGGCGACGATCTGCGCAACCAGGCCACGTACTGCGACTCCATGGCCGAGCAGTGCTACCAGAAGGCCAACGACTGCGAATTCACCAAGCTGCAGGTGATCGGAACCGGAATCGCGCTGCTGGCGCAGCTGGCGGTGGATGCGCTGCTGTCCGCACCGGGCGTCGTGAAGGCGGCCGAGGACCGGGCGGCGGCCGAGGCATCCTGGACCGCGAGTGCTCGCCGGTACTACGGCAAGATCAAAAAGGTCGGGCTGGAGTGTGCCACCAAACGCAAGGGGTTGCCGCTGGCCAAGGCCACGGCCATCGGGTTCGTAGTCGGTGCCGGTGCCGCCGCGGCGGTCAATGCCGGTGCCCAGTTCTACCAGATGGAGGTATTTCATCATCGCGACAAGATGGACTGGGGCATGGTCGAAGATGCCGCGATCATCGGCGGCGTCGGCGGCGGCGTCGGAGCGCGCTTCGCCTCGCGCTTCGCGCCCGGGATCAATAAGTTCCTCGGCAAGGTCGCCGGGAAATCGGAATCGAATGCCGTCCGCTACGGCGCGCACGTCACCGCTGGGCTGCTGATCGGCGGCGTCGGCGGCTTCGCGGGCGCGATCGGCGGTGCGGGCGCGGGGATAGTTGTCACCGGGCATATCCCGAACGCCGACGAACTCCGAACCAGCGTGATCCAAGGTTTCGTCGGCGGCTTCGTCGGTTCGGCCACGGTCTTCGCGCGGCCTTTGCCGCCTGGGGTGCGAGTCAAGGCCAAGACGGACACCTCGAACTCGAGTACCTCCACCACATCGCCGAGCACTACACCGCCAGGCGGTAGTGGCCCACACCCGACTACTACACCACCGGCAACTCCTGGCACACCGCCGGGCGGCACCACACCACCGGCAACTCCTGGCACACCGCCGGGCGGCACCACACCACCGCCCGGCACCACACCACCGCCCGGCACCGGACCACATACGGGCACCCCACCACGGCCTACCGACCCGAACGGGACCCCCCGCACCGCACCACCCGAGGGAACCCCACCGCCCGGCACCACACCACCGCCCGACACCACCGGGCCGCACCCCGGCGGCACCGACCCTGGTTCCGGCGGTCCGACCAGCGGTAGACCTGCGACAGACGAGCCCGCAACTCCCACCCGCCCGCCGCGCACCGACGAACCAGACCGCCCGCCGCTCCCACGTGGAGACGATGACAGGGGGCTGCCACCTCGACAGCCTCAGCGGCCGGAAGAAGGCACCCCGCCACCCGGCCGCAATGGCGAAAGGGAACCAGCCGAGCCACAGCCGACGGCGCGACCAAACACCGAAGAGACCACGCCACCAGGCCGCGACGAACAAGTCCGGCCCCCGCGTACACCCGACGAAGAAGCAACTCCGCCACCCGACAACCAAGGTGACAGCGCGTCCAAGCCCGCAAAATACAAAGGCGGCACACATGACGGCCAGGACACCGACGCACCCGGACCCGACAACAAACCTGGCACCACAGGAGAGGCACCACCAGATACAACCGCACCGGGTGAGCGCGGGCAGGGCGACCATTCCGCCCCCAAGTCCACCCCCGACGAACCGCCGACCCATCCCACGCAGCCCGAGGGCATTGATTCCGGCACCGATAATGCGCCCCCGCACATAAAGCGCCTCAATGATGCTCTCGAGCACCAACGCCCCATCGATCATCCATTGCCGGACGAGCTTCCCCCGCCACCGCGAGAGGACGGTACCCAGTCGGATCCGGCGGCCAGCTTGTACCAGAGACACTCGGGCCAGGACGATCCCGCGAACGTCCCCAACGTGGTCGAAGGTATGCACGCGGTGATGAACGACTGGGCCAACCCCAACCAGGCTGCGTCCGCCGTGCATCTGGGGAGAGCTCTATTCGAAGCGCATGTCTACCTCGGGCCCGGCGGCGAGATACTGGCCACGAAGACCGGCGAAGTCGGCAACCGAGTCCTGCGAGTCGAGGTATCGCGACCGGACACCCCGGCGGCACCGAGCGGCCGAGCGAGAACCGAGATACCACCACACGCACGGAGCCTCATCGAACAGAAGCTCCAGGCTTTCGCGCATCGGTACGGCATCGAGGAAGGTCCCGACGGTCAGAAGACCTACTGGTTCGAAATAGACGAGGGCGGTTCGGCTTTCAACCCAAGGGCCCTCGAAGAAGGGCATGGCACCAGGCCCGAAGAAACCACGCCTCCAGGGGGCGACGAACAGCACACACAGGAGGGGAATCACGATCCGGGCAACCCCCACGATCCGAACCAGGACCACGGCCCGGAGCCGGAGCCCCCAACGAATACCCCCGATCCAGGGAAGGGCGAGCCGATAGGAGCGCCAGCGGCCACCGATGTCGGTGCGAAGGGCGGGCCGGAGCCTCGGCCGAGGGAGTGGCCCTACACCAACCCTCCAGATATGGTCACGGTTCCGCCCGGGACCCCGCTTGATCTGAGGTCCCTCAATCCCATGGAAAAGTACCTCTGGGTGGTCGACGCCGAGGGGAACTTCAAGTTCGCAACGGAGCTGCAGAACTCCTCCGACTTCATGAAGCCGCTGCCGCCGGATCAATATTTCCATATGAAACACGGTGACCTTCAGCCTGGCGAGGGAGGCACCGCACGTGGTCCAGCGCGAGCGGGGGGCGAGCTGTATAGGGTTCGCAATGCTGATGGCACACTCAGCGACATCTGGTGCCTCAACAACAACTCGAGCTACACCTTCCGCCGAGTTGACGAGAACGGGCAGCCACTTCCGTGGGCGCCCGCCGAAAGCCTCGAGGCCGTCCGCCAGCATCTAATCGACGGCGGCACCCCTGGAGAAAAGCTCACGACGAACGATATCCTGGCCGACAAGCGACTGAACCGAGGTATGCCATGACCCAGAAGCCCACTGATCTCGGCAGAGCCGCCCAAGCACTTCTCGACACCAGCTCACACGCCTATGCCGAGCTTGATCCGTCCGAGATCAGGGAGGGCATCATCGGCTTGGTCGCCGCCCAGGAATCCGCTTACCTCGAGTACGACATGCTCGAAATCGATCTCGCGCTGATACGGGCACTCCTTCTCGAAACCGCCGACGTC
>NZ_JBEXLC010000057.1:0-53504 GCF_040609795.1 Nocardia sp. NPDC004604 | reverse complement strand
ACTGCATTATGCAACTACACCTTACACAAGAGCCTCAACAGCCACCTGCTCGTGGGAGGGCCGGCTGCCGCAGCGGGTTTCACCTACCTGACGGTGTGCACGATCAGCACATCCGAACGCGACTTGCGCGCCACATCCGAGGGCACCGATCCCAGGAGCCGTCCGGCCAGGGTGTTCAGCCCCCGGTTGCCGACGACCAGCAGATCGGCCTCGACCTCCTTGACGAGCCCGAGCAGCGACTCGACGGGCTCACCGACGATTGCCCGCTCGACGATCTCCTCGGCCCCCGCCGCGACCGCGCGGTCTCGGGCGGTGCGCAGGATCTCATTGGTGGGCGCGGAGCCGCGCACCTGGTAGGCCTCATCCTTGAGCACATCGGCGGCCGCGGCGACGTCACGATCGTCGGTCGGGTAGTACGCGCAGGCCACGACCAGGGTCGCACCCGCGGCCCCGGCCAGCGCCGCGGCCTTATCGACGGCGACATACGACGAGTCCGAGCCATCGGTACCGACGACAATGGTCCGGTAGGCGGTCATCTTTCCTCCAACTGTGGTGTCGGGTGCCTGCCTCGGTGCCACTCTGGAGTCGTGGCACCCATGCGGCGACTGGGGTCGACCATAGCGGCAAATCGGCCGGAAATAGCAGAAATCGCAACACATCACACTCCGGGATGTTCCGGCTTTACCGACACGGGTTCACCCGGCGAATGCCGGGAACGGCCTTTGCGACCTGGGCGGATCTAATTTCCGGGTCCGCGAGCTGTGATCCATCACAACCCGTGGCGAACGTTCTTGTGCCCCTGGGATATTCATCACATATCGCAGTTATGGCCGCTATCCGGCAGGAACACGGTCCCGACCGAGGACAGCGCGGAGCGCACTCATCTCGCCGCACTCCTTCCATCCGATTCCGCAGCTATCGTGCTGCGGCTCGGTCAGCCCGATAAATGCAATCGAGCCAAAAAGCGCACAGTATCGGCACGCTCGACACAAATCCGGCCGCGCCGAATCTACAGACCGGTGAATAGTGGACCGGTGATGGTCAATCCGAGTTCGTCGACATGCGCGAAGAATGCGAACAGCATCAGCGAAGCACCGGTGAGGGCGAGATCCTTATTGAAATGGATCATCTCGCCCTGTTTGGCCTGCGGATCGGACTCCTTCCAGAACTGGTGCATCAGCACCGTCGTCGAAAGCAGCGTGATCGCCAGCAGCAGCGACCCCAGGTCCGCCCATACGCCGAGCAGCACACTGAGGCCACCGAGCGCGAACATCACGCCCGAGGCCAGTACCGCGATCCTCGGCAGCGGCAGGCCCCGGTTCTTGGCGTAGTCCGCCATCACCTCGGTCTGTGTGAAATGTCCTGCCGCCGAACTCAAGAACAACACTGAGAAGAGCACCCGCCCGATCAACACCAAGACATCCATGGCCAACTCCTCATTCGCTGATGCGGAGGCCGATTCTCGACCTCGTGTTCGAGTGGTCGAACGCGATCGGTCCTGCAACTACATCCTGGTCGGAACGACCTTCGAAGTCACCTCATTGCGGGAGCGTAGCGAATTCTTGGCATATTCCAGGGGAGCCATTCCGACTTCGGCCGTGAACTCACGTGAGAAATGTGCCTGATCAAAATAGCCCAACTCGGTGGCCAGCGCAGCGAGATCTCGCGTGCGACCGCGCGCCAGTAGATCGGCGCCGTCCTGGAGCCGATATCGGCGCAATACCCATTTCGGCCCGGCCCCGATATACCGCCGGAACATCCGCTGCAGTGTGCGGATCGGGATATCGAACCGGTCGGTGACCTGATCGACCCGGGTCAGTTCTAGATCCTGTTCCATCGCCGCGACGATGCGCAGCACCAGCCGATAGTTGGGATCCGCCGCGGCCTGTCGGCCGATCAGAAAGTCCTCGATGATGCTGCGGCGCTGAGTATCCGAAGGTTCGGCGAGCACGCGGTCGGTCAGGTCTTCGGCCTCGGGCAGCACCTCGGTGAGCGGCACCGCGGCGTCCCGGAAGGCACCGACATCCAGACCGGTGAACGCGCCGAACCCACCCGCGCGGAACCGTACGCCGAAGGTCTCCCCCATACCACTGAGCTCGCGGACGTACTTCGTCGTGCAGACACCGTTGACGAAACCGCCGGTTCGGGATTCGGTGCGTTCGAAGGTGACGTTCATGCACGGGAACGGCAGCACCTCGGCGTAATACGGTGGTCTGCCGGTCAGATCCCAGCGCACCGACCAATACCACTCGACGAATCGGCCGACCTCGGGTCCGGCGGACAGACGAGCCAGCGACCGATGCCTGGCCTGCTCGACCGGATGCAAGATGCCCTTCACATTGTCGGGCGCGGGCACCGAAACCGGCTCGTCGTGGGTCCCGGTCACGGCTGTCGCTTTCTTACAAGACCACGCGGTCGCGAACGACCAGGCTTATCGGCATGAGCGAAACCGTGAACACCGAGACCGTGAACCCCATTGCCGATGGCTATCACTCGATCACCTGCTTCCTGGCGGTTCCCGATGGAAACAAGGCAATCGAGTTCTACACCAACGTCTTCGAGGCCGAGGTGATCAGCCGCAACGATCTTCCCGACGGTCAGCCCGCGCATGCCGAACTGAAGATCGGCGACTCGACCCTGCAACTGGGCATGCCCATTCCGGACAACAATGTCCTGGCCCCCAATGGTGAATGGGTGCACACCTCGATCGTGCACTACTGCCCCGATGTCGACGCGGTCATCAAACGCGCCATCGACAACGGTGCGCGCAATGCGGAGGAGCCGCAGACCTTTGTCACCGGCGACCGCTTCGGCGTGGTGATCGACCCCTTCGGCCACCGCTGGGCGGTGCTGACCAAGGTCGAGAACGTCTCCCGTGACGAGGCCGAGCGTCGCGTCAACGAATGGATGGCCACCCAGAGCTGAGCAACGCCGAGCCAGGCGGCGTCGAAAGACGCCGCCGCTCAACTCAACCCCGCGGCATCCATTCCGCGCAGTTCCTTCTTCAGATCCGCGATCTCATCGCGCAGCCGCCCGGCCAACTCGAACTGCAGCTCCCGCGCCGCATTCATCATCTGTGCGGTGAGTTCCTTGACCAGATCGGCCAATTCGGCCCGCGGCATCGACTTGATATCGCGCCCTTCGTAGACCCCCGCGCTCACCGCCCGCCCCGGCTCGCCCTGGGCACGGCGGCCGCGGCTGACATTGCGGCCCGATCCGCCGACGGCCACCTCGCTGTCGTCGGCCTCCTGATACACCTGATCCAGGATGTCTGCGATCTTCTTACGCAGCGGCTGCGGATCGATGCCCATCGACTCGTTGTAGGCGACCTGCTTGGCCCGGCGGCGGTCGGTCTCATCGATGGCATGACGCATCGAGTCGGTGACCTTGTCCGCGTACATGTGCACTTCACCGGAGACATTGCGGGCCGCGCGGCCGATGGTCTGGATGAGGCTGGTACTGCTGCGCAGGAAGCCCTCCTTATCCGCGTCCAGGATCGCGACCAATGACACCTCGGGCAGGTCGAGGCCCTCGCGGAGCAGGTTGATGCCGACGAGCACGTCGTACTCACCGAGCCGCAACTGCCGCAGCAGCTCGACCCGGCGCAGCGTATCGATTTCCGAGTGCAGATACCGCACCCGCACACCCAGGCCGAGCAGGTAGTCGGTGAGGTCCTCGGCCATCTTCTTGGTCAGTGTGGTGACGAGCACCCGCTCGTCGCGTTCGGTCCGCAGCCGGATCTCATGGACCAGATCATCGATCTGCCCCTTGGTCGGCTTGACCACCACCTGCGGATCGACCAGACCCGTCGGCCGGATCACCTGCTCGACGACCTCACCACCGGCCTGGCCGAGTTCATACGGCCCCGGCGTGGCCGACAGATAGACCGCCTGCCCGATCCGCTCCGCGAACTCCTCCCAGGTCAGCGGCCGATTGTCGATGGCCGAGGGCAGCCGGAACCCGTACTCGACCAGATTGCGCTTGCGCGACATATCGCCCTCGTACATGCCGCCGATCTGTGGGACGGTGACATGCGACTCGTCGATGACGAGCAGGA
This sequence comes from Nocardia sp. NPDC004604, assembly GCF_040609795.1. Lineage (NCBI taxonomy): Bacteria > Bacillati > Actinomycetota > Actinomycetes > Mycobacteriales > Nocardiaceae > Nocardia > Nocardia sp. NPDC004604. The sequence continues at coordinate 49,447 of NZ_JBEXLC010000057.1, read as the reverse complement.
AGTCCTCCGGAAAATAGTCCAGCAATGTCGCGGGCGCGGAACCCGCCGGACGCCCGTCGATATGACGCGAGTAGTTCTCGATGCCCGAACAGAACCCGACCTGCCGGATCATCTCCAGGTCGTACTGCGTGCGCATCCGCAATCGCTGCGCCTCCAACAGCTTGCCCTGGCGCTCCAGCTCCGCCAGCCGCTCCTCGAGTTCGGTCTCGATATGGCCGACGGCGCGTTCCATCCGCTCCGGACCTGCCACGTAATGCGTCGCCGGGAAGATCCGCACGGTATCGACCTGCCGCACCACATCGCCGGTGAGCGGATGCAGGTAGTACAGCGCATCGATCTCGTCGCCGAAGAATTCGATGCGGACCGCGAGTTCCTCATAGGACGGGATGATCTCGACGGTATCGCCGCGTACCCGGAACGAACCGCGGGTGAAGGACATGTCGTTGCGGGTGTACTGCACGTCGACGAGCAGCCGCAGGAGCGCGTCCCGATCGATCTCGGTGCCGACCTCCAACTGCACCGACCGATCCAGATACGACTGCGGCGTACCGAGACCGTAGATGCACGACACCGAGGCCACCACAACGACATCGCGGCGCGAGAGCAGGCTCGAGGTGGCCGAATGCCGCAACCGCTCGACATCGTCGTTGATCGAGCTGTCCTTTTCGATATAGGTATCGGTCTGCGCGATATATGCCTCGGGTTGGTAGTAGTCGTAGTACGAGACGAAGTACTCGACGGCATTGTTGGGCAACATCTCTCGCAACTCATTGGCCAGCTGCGCGGCGAGGGTCTTGTTCGGCGCCATTACCAGCGTCGGCCGCTGCAACCGCTCGATGAGCCACGCGGTGGTCGCCGACTTACCGGTACCGGTGGCACCGAGCAGCACCACATCGCGCTCGCCCGCCTTGATGCGGCGCTCGAGTTCATTGATGGCCGTGGGCTGGTCGCCCGCGGGGCGATGTTCGCTGACAACCTGGAACTGCCCATCGGCCCGCTCGATCTCCCCGACCGGCCGAAATTCCGAATGCGCCAGCGGAGTGCCCCGGTCCTCGTAGCCTTCCGCCGGGATTTCGGTTGCGAATGCCATGGTCCCCAGCCTAGGCCCAGGCACCGACAGATTCGCGGCCCTGCGGATCCACCAGCCGAACTGTGGGGAATCGGCTCTGATCCCGCTCGGTACACCTGGCCGCCCACGGTGACGTTTCCACCCGCGACCTTCAAATGGTGATCGACCGCCGCTATTCCCATCCGTGGCCGGCCGAGGTTGCCGAACCACCTCTGGATCACGATCGAATAGCCGTTACGCGCTCTATCGCACCGCCTCGGACCAGCGCCGATGCATAGGCCGTTACCTGTCCTAAATGTCCGTTGCCGCAACGAAATTCGTCGAGCGCGCACCGCTGGTTCCGGGTGTAGCCTAGTTTGGTTGTCGGAACTGAGGATGAGGCCATGAGCGCTCTGATTCCATTGCTTGCCGCTGCGCCCGCCGTGACCGGAATCGCCGGTTATGTCGCGCGAGACTTACGCGGGCTGGCTCCCGCGAACCCCACAACTTCGACCGCCGCACCGGGATCACCGATGACAACCCAACTGAGACCGCAGATAGAACACTTCAATATCGCCGAACTGACCATGACCGACCCCAAGGGTTATGTGCGGCCGATAGACCGGGTGCACATCGAACCGTGGGGTCTGTACGTGGCACGCACCGTCAACGGTCCGCGGATCCAGTACCTGGAGACCTGGCTGCTGCCCGAACTCTGGTTGCGCGTGACGATCGCGCACTACCAGCCGGGGCATCACCGCGACCTGGACTACTGCCTGCATATCGGCGAGTACACCCGGATCGAGCCGAAGCGCTGGAAGTCCATGGACCAGTACCTCGAGATCGCGGTGCGGCACGGCCGAGCGGCCCAACTGCGTGGCGTCGACGAGTTGCTGACCGCACATGCGGCCGGTCTGATCGATACCACCCATGCGCACCACGCCCTCGACCGAGCGGCCAAGACAATGGCGGGTGTGGCGGCGCACGGCCACGAGGTGGAGCCCTGGCTCGCCACTCAGGAGATCACACTGACCTGGATGTAGCCCAGCAGCCCCGCCGCCATACCACTCGACGTGGCCGCAACGGCGGTAGATTCTGTTTGCATGACACAGGCACCATCAGTGGACGTGCACAGGCCCAAGGTCGAGTACTTCAACCTCGCGGAACTGACCAACACGGACCCGAAGGGCTTCATCCGGCCGGTCGAGCGCTACCGCGCCGAACCATGGGGCCTGTACATGGCACGCACCTCGGACCATCCACAGTTCCACTACATGGAATCGTGGCTGCTGCCCGGACTTTCCATCCGAGTAACGGTCTTCCACTACAACCCGGCACACCGGCGCGATCAGGACTACTACCTCGATATCGGCCAATTCACCCAGGTCGAGCCGAAGAAGTGGAAGGCGGTGGACCACTACCTCGATATCGTGGTGCGCTCCGAGCGCGAGACCGAACTGCTCGATATCGACGAATTGCTGGCCGCGCACGCCGCTGGCCTGATCACCCTCGCCGAGGCCACGGCCGCGATCGACAACGCATCGATCGCCATCGACGGCATCGCCGCCAATGGCTACTCACTCGAGCGCTGGCTCGACACGCTCGACATCACCCTGACCTGGCTGTAACCGCACGGCCCTCCCGGCACTGACCGGATTCCTCGCCAGCCCCTTGACAGGCCGGTGCCTGTCGGCGCACCATTTAACCAATCAGTTAATTAGCCAACTGGTTTAATACATCCATGACGGACGACCGGACCATGACGGACAGCTCCAAGGCCGACGACCTCAGCCGAACCTTCGCCGCACTCGCGGACCCGACCAGGCGAGCCATCCTCGCCCGGCTCGCCGAGGGCGAAGCGAGCGTCACCGAACTCGCGGAACCGTTCGCCATGAGCCTGCCCGCGATCTCGAAACACCTGAAGGTGCTCGAGCGCGCCGGGCTCATCACCCGTGGCCAGCACGCGCAATGGCGCCCGTGCCGACTGGAGGCGGCGCCGCTCGGTGCGGCCACCGATTGGCTGGACCGGTATCGGAAATTCTGGGACGCCCGTTTCGATCGGCTCGACGAACATCTGCGACGAATACAGCAAAAGGACACCCCATGACCTCGAAGCCACCCGATCTCGCAACGCTGCCCCAGGGCGATGTGCGCCTGCTCGATACCGAATTGGCCCAGCGGCTACTGGCGGCGAATATCCCGGCACGGCTGGCCTGCACCGCGGCCGACGGCACACCGCGAGTGCTGCCGATCAATTTCTGGTGGAACGGCACCGAGGTGGTCATGGCCGGTTTCGCACCGTCGAAGAAGGCGAAGATGCTGCGGGCCAGACCCGATGTCGCCATCACCATCGACACCAATTCCGCACCGCCCGAGACATTACTGATCAGGGGACGCGCCGAGGTGTCCGAAATGGACGGGCTCGCACCGGAATACGCGGCCGCCATGCGCAAGGGCGGCGCGGATACGGTCGCCGACTACCTCACCTTCCTGACCGAACTGGCGCCGCGGATGGAGCGAATCGTGGTGCGGCCCAACTGGGTCGGCCTGATGGACTTCCGCACCAGATTCCCCGAGGGCGCCCCCGATTGGATGACCGGTGCCGACAGCCGCGCACCCCACCCCGAACACGAGGAGACGACACTGTCATGAGCGAGCGATCCATCAACACAGCCGAGCGCGAATTCACCATCGTCCGAGTCTTCGACGCCCCGCGCGAGCTGGTCTTCCAGGCCTGGCTCGATCCCGATCAGCTGGTCGAATGGGCTGGGCCGGAGGGCTTTTCGACACCACGCGACAGCATCGTGGTGGAGCCGGGAGTCGGCGGCCGCTATGCGTCGGCCATGGTCGCCGACGCCGATGGCACCAGCTTCCCGAGCGCGGGGGTGTTCCGGGAGATCACCGAACCCGAACGCCTGGTCTTCACCTGGGGCGATCCGACCGGCGACGGCAGCGCCGAGCGCGAATCGGTGATCACGGTGACCTTCGACGAAACCGCTGACGCCAAGACCACCATGACCTTCCACCTGCTGGCCCCCGGACCGCTGAGTCCCGAGGACGACGCGAAGCGGGGCTGGGGGCAGAGCCTGGACCGACTGGCCACACTGTTCTGATCGCCCGAAAAGCCTTCGCGCAGATCAGTGTTCGACGCTGTCCCGCCAGACCGCGGCCCGAGTGTAGGCAGCGTCGAACCACGGCTCCTTGACATCCAGGTAGGCCAGCGTGGCCGCCTCCCCGGTCAACCCGGCTGCCTTGGCCGCACCCTCGCGCTTGATCTCCAGATACTCCGCGCGCACCGCCGCGTCGGCGCGCAGCCAGTCCCGAAAAAGCAATGCGAACTCCTGACCGGGTGAGCCCGCGACTCGAATATGCACATTGGCCAGTCGCCCCGGATCGGCGCTCTGGTGAAATCGCTTGGTCCACAATGCCGTATCGGTACCCGCCGGATCTGTCGCCGTCGGTTTCGGATTATCGCCGGTGGTATCCGGACGAACCGGAAAACCAGCCGCACCCAACGCATCCCGCAGTCCGTCGGCGGCCGCCATATCCGCGACGGTGATCTGCAGATCGATCACATCCTTGGCGGGCAATTCGGGCACCGAGGTCGAACCGATGTGATCGATCCGCGACGCCACCGGACCGCAGGCCACCCACAGCCGGGCGATGAGCCGCTGCGCCTGTGCCGCCCACTCCGGATCGGCGGGCACCAAGCGCACCTCTTTCCGCCGCGCCGGTGTCCCGGTGCGCAGACCGGCCTCGAACGGCACCAGCCGTTCCGCCCACAATTGCCGGATCACCGGTTCGATCTCCCCCGGCGCGCCGCTATTGTCCAACAGCACATCCGCGGCGGCATGCCGCTGTTCATCGGTGGCCTGGGCCGAAATACGCGCCCGCGCATCCGATTCGGAAACGCCCCGGAATTCCGCCAGGCGCCTTATCCGAATTTCCGCGGGCACGTCGACAATCAATACGAGATTCATCAGCGGTGCGAGGCCGTTCTCGACCAACAGCGGAATATCTTGAACAAGAATCGCATTCGCCGGTGCGGCGGCAATTAATTCCGCGGTGCGTTTACCGACCAACGGATGGACAATGGAATTCAGCGTCGCGCGCGCCTCGTCGTTCCCGAATGCCTTGGCCGCCAGGACGGGGCGGTCCAGGGTCCCGTCGGCGGCGAGGATATCGGGCCCGAACGCCTCGACCAACGCCGCAAGGCCCTCGGTACCCGGTTCGACGACCTCTCTGGCGATCACGTCGGAGTCGACGATCACCGCGCCGAGCTCGGCGAGAATCCGCGCCACCGTCGACTTGCCCGCTCCCATGCCTCCGGTGAGGCCGATCCGCAACATTCGACCAGTCTCGCATCCGCGAGCACCCACCGAACGAACGCCCTGGCCCGCGAACCGCACCCAATCGGGGTGAATACCCACTCGCGCCGCGCATTCCACCATCTGAAACGCCATTTGCCCGATCCGTGACTCCGTCGAGACCATCTCGCAACATTTCCGGTCGAATCGCGGACACGAGCGACAACTTTCCGACACGCCAAGGCAATTACTTGCGCAAAATACTCTGCCGAGCACTTTCGTTCGGCTAATCTTCGCCGAGGCGATCCAGGCCAGTACCAGCAAAGCAAAGGACCACCATTGGGCACCGAAATCAACCAGGCGGGTCGCCACCGTCTGGGAAGAGCGGGGGGCATGCACTGCATCAAGCACCCCGCCGTCGCGGCCGCGCTCGCTGAGCACCGCCGTTCATGGTTCACCGCGCTGATCAGCCCCGCGCGGCACAGCTTCGCCGCCATGCGAAAACGCTCCGCTGCGGCGACGGCGTACTGGGCACCTGCGACCGCCACCTGAGCCCAGCCGCCCATCCGGCCAAAGACTTCCCGTGACCCAGCCCAATCGGAGCTGGGTCACTTTGTGCTGCCGTCACCAGCCGCACCATCCTGACAGTCACTTGCACTTTCTCCGCACCCCTCCTTACGATGGCTGAAAATGTCTGAGAGTGACTCTCAGGTTGCTATCTTCTGGAGGGGCGATGGCTCAGCTGACCGCAACCGGACCTGGCGCAGCGGAGTCCGTCAGCTCAGGGAAACCGGGCGCGGTCGGCCGGTGGGGAGTCCTGATGGCCCGCCATCGGCGCATCGTGCTCGGCGCATGGCTGCTGTTCGTCATTGCCTGCGGATCGGCCTATCCGGCCCTGCACGACCGCCTCAGTACCCCCGACTATTCCGTCCCCGGCTCCGAATCGGTTGCCGTCGATCACCTTGTGGCCGAACACTTCGCGCGCTTCGGCACCGAACAGGACCTCATCGTCTTCCACTCCGCCCAGCACACAGTCGACACACCGGAATTCCGTGCGGTGCTGGATCGGGCGCTCGGCACAACCCGCGCTACCGCGGGGGTAGCGGGGGCAATCGGCCCGTTCGAAGGCAATGCGGCGGCCCAGATCTCGGCCGACCGGCATACCGCCTTCGGCATTGTCGGCGTGAACGGCGAGACACCCGAACGCGTCGAGATCGCCAGAGAGCTGCAAACCGAGCTGGCGGCCGCATCGGGTTCCGGTGTCGAGGTCATGATGACCGGATTCGCGCCAGCACAGGCCGACCTCATCGAGATCGAGACCGCCGATATGCAGCGCGCCGAAGCCATCGGCCTGCCGGTGGCGACCGCGGTGCTGGTGCTCGCCCTCGGCGCGGTGGTCGCGGCCACCCTGCCCATTACGGTCACCGCGGCGGGCATCGCGGTCGCTGTCGGGGCGCTATTCGGCCTGACCACCTTCCTCACCTTCGATTCGCTGGTGCTCTCGGTGGCCACCATGATCGCGACCGGCACCGCGATCGACTACGCGATGTTCATCGTCAGCCGATTCAACGAGGAGCTGACCCGTCGCGGCGTGCGCGACCGAAAATCCACCGGGGCCATCGCGGCGGCGGTCGGCACCGCCATCGATACGACCGGCCGCACCATCCTGGCGTCGGGATTCATCGTGATGATCTCGCTGTGCGCGCTGTCGGTGGTCGGACTGCCGATGCTGAACGGCGTCGCGACCGGCGTGGTGGTCGCGGTCATCGCCACCCTGATCGCGGCATTCACCCTGCTGCCCGCATTGCTGGCGACATTGGGTCCGGCGGTGAATCGCGGCGCGCTGCCGGTCCGGCTGCGACCGGCCGAGGTCCGATCCGCGGCGGCATCGAGTGCGTGGGCCCGGTGGGCGCATACCGTAATGGGACGCCCCGTGCTCTTCGGCGCGATCGGTGTCGGTCTGCTGCTTGCCGCGGCGGCACCGATCACCGGCATTCGCTACGGCGTCGATATGGGGCTCAGCTCGCTGGCGGATCGACCGACTGGGCAGGCAACCGAACTCGTCCAGCAGAACTTCGGGCCCGGTCTGCTCGCACCGATCGAAGTGGTCCTCACCGGCCCGGACGGCGGACCGCTCAGCGACGAAACCCGTTCCGACACCAACCGATTCGGCGCCGAGCTGGCCCGTGATCCGCGCATTGCCACGGTGCTGCCGCAGCAGGCGGATGGCAGAGCGCTCGCCGTCGTTGTCCCCAAGGCCGCATTCGATTCGACTGCGGCCACCGATGTGGTCGTCGATATTCGTTCTCGTGCAGCGGCTCTCGATGGTGTCGAGGTTCGGGTCGGCGGGACTTCCGCATCGTTCGCCGATGTGTCGCACCGGATCACCGCCCGCTTCCCATGGGTGATCGCACTCGTGCTGACGGTATCGCTGGCATTCCTGATCGTCGCGTTCCGCAGTATCGTATTGGCGCTCAAGGCGATTCTGCTGAATCTGCTCGCCACCGGCGCCGCGCTCGGCCTCACCGTCGCGGTATTCCAGCATGGCATCGGCGAATCCGCGCTCGGATTCCACAGCACCGGATTCCTGCAGGTGTATCTGCCGATGCTGGTCTTCGCGGTGCTGTTCGGCCTGTCCATGGATTACGAGGTATTCCTGATCCGGCGGATGAAGGAGCACTGGAACGAATCCGGCGACAATACCGCCGCGGTCGCCGATGGGCTGCAGCGCACCGCGCGGCCGATCACCGCGGCGGCCGCCATCATGGTCGCGGTCTTCGCCAGCTTCCTGACCGCGAATGTGCTGGAGCTGAAGCAGATCGGGTTCGCACTGGCCGTGGCCATTACGATCGATGCGGTGCTGGTCCGGCTGGTGTTGGTGCCCGCGTTCATGCAGTTGTTCGGCCGGTGGAACTGGTGGCTGCCGCGGTTCGGCAAGCGTCCGGTCCCGCGCGCGCTGGCAGCCAGCGCGACTAGCGGAACATGACCTCGATCGAATCGACGATCGATCCGATGGCCTTGGTATAGACATCCTTGAGACGTTCGGCGAAACCCGTTGCGGCCCAATGGTCCAGGGCCGCGACACAACCCCACACCCCGGCTGCCGCCGCGATGCCGATGGCCAGATCGTCGGAGCTGCGGCCGGTCCGCTCGGCGAACAGCAGTCGGAATTGGTCTGCCATATCCCGCATCTGGCGGGTTTGGCCATCTCGGATCTCCGGAATCGAGACAACATACTGCAGGCGCCTGCGGATCCGAAGTTCGGATTCCGGGGTCAGCAACGACTCGATCAGCACCGGCACGATCAGCCGCGCGACCCGCACCAACTCGGCGGGCTCGACGATTTCGCCACCGCCCGCGGTCCGCATCACATCCAGCACCCGGGGATCGGCCTCGTCGTAGAGAACCAGCATTTCCTTGGTGCCGAAATACCGGTAGACCGAACTCGGCGACACACCGGCCGCCGCCGCGACCCGCTCCACCGTCACATTGCGGTACCCGTGCTCGTCGAACAGATCCAGCGCCACCTGCTGGATGCGGCTCATCGCCTCGATCTTCCTGCGCTCCCAGGCGGTCGAGGGATACTCCACGGCGGACTCCGACATCAGGGCAAGAATACCCGCGGCTTACCCCCGCACGATGCCGCTCGGCCTGCGTCGCGTGCCGGGTTGCTGGGTCGGCATCTGGTTGGGCGGCACCGGATACGGAACACCGGTGGTCGCGGTGCCCAGCGCCACATTCGGCCCGCATTGGGCGACCGCGGCATCCATCTTCGGCTTCGGATCGCTCAGCACCGGCTTGGTCGCATTGGGTGTCGAACCGAAGTCGAAGGTCGAGGTCATATCGCCGGTGACACTGCGCCGCCATGGCGTCAGATTCGGCACTTCGACGCCGAACCGGGTTTCCAGCAGTCGTAGCTGGGAGGTGTGGTCGAAGGTCTCCGAGGCAACGAGCCCACCCCGGCTGTAGGGCGAAATCACCAGGCCGGGAACGCGATAGCCCAGACCGATCGGACCCGCGATGCCATTCGACGCCTTCACCCGATCCAACGGCACGGTGACGAATTCACCCGGCGTACCCGCCGGTGCGGTCGGCGGGGTGACATGGTCGAAGAAGCCGCCGTTCTCGTCGTAGCTGATGATCAGCGCGGTCTTCTCCCACACCTTCGGATTGGAGGTGAGGATATCGAGCAGCTGCACGATGCCGTACGCGCCGAAGGCCGCGGGCAGGGCGGGATGTTCGCAGTTGATCAGCGACGGGATCACCCAGGAGACGGCGGGCAGGGTGTCGTTGGCGACGTCGGCCTGAAAGTCGTTGGGGTACACCGGTGCCAGACCACGCCGCGCCAGTTCGGAATTCGGATCCGCCGATTGGGTGAAGCAGCCGAGCATGCCGTCCAGGATCACCGAGGACAGCGGGCCGACATCGCGGTTGTTGTAGATCTTCCAGCTGACACCCGCCTCGGACAGATTCTCCGGGTAGGTCCGCCAGCTGTACACGTGCTGCGGGATCAGGGTGGGCGTTTCCAGCAGCGGTCCGCCCGCCACCCCGTCCGGGTCGATGGTGGCGCTGATCCAGTACAGACGGTTCGGGTCGGTGGGGCCCAGGACCGAACAGTGGTAGTTATCGCAGATGGTGAACGCATCCGCGAGTTCGTGGTGGATCGGAATATCCTCGGGCAGGTAGTAGCCCATGGCCGCGGGGGCGTTGGCCGGGCCTACGCTGGCGATGGACATCGGCATCCACTGGTCATTGGCGCCGCCGTTCCAGGCCCGGTGCATACCAGCCCAGGTGTGGTCGGGATCGTTGATGCATTCGCCGTCGAGGGTCGCGCCACGCGTGGTGTCCAGGCGGAACGGGTTGACGAAGCCGTCCGCGCTGGGGCCGACACCGGGCGTCCAGCCGTACTGCTGCCAGGCCTTCGACGCCTCGCCGAAGCCGCGGACACCGGATATGGTGCCGAAATAGTGATCGAAGGAACGGTTTTCCTGCATGAGCAGGACGAAGTGCTCGATATCGCCGAGCCCGCCGGTGCCCGCCGGATCGGCGGCATAGGCACGCTCGATGATCGGATTGGCCCAGGACGCCAATGCGCCGACCGCTCCGGCCGCGGCAGCCTTCGCCAGGAACTGCCTCCGGTTGAGACCGCTGAACGGACTCGCTGCGCACATGCGTGCTGTTCCTTCCCTCGTGACCAGGTCCGACGGGCTCGATCGAGCCGGGCGCCGCCTATCCGCCTGCACCCTACCGCGAAGTAGATCACGCTTCCCGGTGAAGTTGGTCAATCGTCCGACATATCGCTATAACGCCGCTTACGTGCGCCGGAGCCTACGTGAGCCGATGTCGAACGACGCGATTCCAGTCGGCGTTGCGCACGCAGCCGACGGCCGGACCGGGCAGTCGAGACGATCTGCGGCACAACCTATTTGTCGAGCTGGGGCTTGCTGGACTCGGTGACGGATCGTCCCGACGACCACGCTTCGAGTACCCCCGTCAACTGACCGATGAGCGCGGACAGCCCGGACAAGTCGCCGCCCAGCTGATAGGTCTCGAGTTCGGCGGGCGTCGGCAACTGCGCGACGATCTGCGGCAGCGAATCGACCAGCTGCGCTCGAGTCGCCGAGGCCGAGCGCTGATTGGTGTTCTCGATCCGAATCCGATCGCGTTCCAGATCGAGCAGCGCGTCATCATGGGCCGCCCGCGAACGCCTGGCCGTGACGGCGATTTCACCGTCGAGCTCGAGCTGTCGCAATTCCAGTGTCCTGCACAGATTTTCGGCCCGCTCCGCATGCTGGTCGCGCTCCAACCGCAAGGCGTGCAGCGCGGTCTCCTGTGCGAGATCGGCGACCGCGCGTTCATCATCGTGCTCACGGGTCGTGCGCCGCAACCGTTCCGCGGTCTCCCGGTCGAATCGCGCGGCCTCGTTGCGTGCCCGCAGTTCGGCCAGTTCGCGTTCGTTCTCGATCCTGCGCTCTTCGGCAACCCGATTCGCTTCGGTTTCGCGAGCCGAAAGCACCTCTTGCGCAGCGAGTTCCGCGAGCCGGGCGATCTGGTTCTGTGCACTGCGGTAGGGCTTCTGCATGTTCTCCCACAGCGTCGAGGAGCTGACCACCGCCTCCTTGATCTGGACCGTAACAATGCGCAAGCCGAGTCCACGATCGCTGTCCGCCTTGGCATTTCGATCGGCGCTGCCTTCGGCGACCGCGCGCAGGCGTGCGGTCAGCTCCTCGATGATGGGCTGCTTATCGCTGAGCACATCGCGCACGCCCATCGTGGAGACCTTGTCCTTGATCGCCGCCTCGGCCTGCTCGCGCAGCTGAATATTGACCAGCCGCATGGGATCTTCGTCATCGGAGAAGTCGAGCTTGCGGTAGGCCGTGCCGAAATCCTCGATGATCCACTGCACATAGCCCTGCACCAGCACACCCTGCAATTCGCTGCAGATGCAGTAGGCATTGATGAGAATCGTCTGCATCGCACCCGGCACAACGAGATACGAGTCCGTCGCGGGGTTGAAGCGAAACGATACGCCGAGCCCGATATGCAGCGGTTCGGCGCGACCGCGGCGGGTGTGCACGACAAAGGCATTGGGCGGCACCAAAACCGTTTGCCAGCGCCAGAATCCGGTGACCCGGACCTCCACCGGGCCGGGACCGCTGCCCTGCGGTGTGGGCCCGACCCGATCGGCCCGTTTCGCCATCGCACCGCGTCGCACCGGACCACCCGACGCGGCCGGTGCCCCCGGGGCCGCCAGCGGCGCCGGTGCGGCCGCGGGCTTGCGCGTACGCAGATCCCCCGCCAGCGCCGCCTGCTGCGCCACCACTTGGTCGAGATAGTCATTCTTGCCCGGATTGCTCCCCATGACCGGGCACATTACCGGCGAATCCAGTGAACTACCTGGCGAATTCAGTTGACGCACAACCAACGTGCAGGGCCGGGAACGACCGCACCAGCCATCGCTGAAAGCCGTCGCGCACCGAATAGCAAAGGCCCCGGTCCGATCGGACCGGGGCCTTTGTTAGTGCTCTACCCGAATCAGGCGTTGCCGGAGAGCTTCTCCCGCAGGGCCGCGAGCTGGGCGTCGCTGGCCAGCGAACCGCCAGCGGGCTCGGCCTGGCTGGACGAGGAGGACTGCGCACCGCTCTCGGAGGAGTAGTTCGACGCGCCGCCGCCGTTCGCGGCCTCGGCCGCGGCGTCGGCCGCCATCTTCTCCATCTGCGCGGTGTGCATCTTGTGGCGACGCTCCGCCTCGGCGTAGCGGCCTTCCCACTCTTCGCGCTGCTTGTCGAAGCCCTCGAGCCACTCGTTGGTGTCGGGGTCGAAGCCCTCGGGGAAGATGTAGTTGCCCTGGTCGTCGTAGCTGTCGGCCATGCCGTACTTCGACGGGTCGAACTCGGCGTGGTAGTCCTCGTTCGCCTGCTTCAGCGACAGCGAGATCCGGCGACGCTCCAGGTCGATGTCGATGACCTTGACCATCGCGTCGTCGCCGACCGCGACAACCTGGTCCGGCACCTCCACGTGGCGCTCGGCCAGCTCGGAGATGTGCACCAGGCCCTCGATGCCCTCTTCGACGCGCACGAACGCACCGAACGGAACCAGCTTGGTGACCTTGCCCGGCACGATCTGGCCGATCGCGTGGGTGCGGGCGAACTGACGCCACGGGTCTTCCTGGGTGGCCTTGAGCGACAGCGAAACCCGCTCGCGGTCCAGGTCGACGTCGAGCACCTCGACGGTGACCTCGTTGCCGACCTCGACAACCTCGGACGGGTGGTCGATGTGCTTCCAGGACAGCTCGGAGACGTGCACCAGACCGTCGACGCCGCCCAGGTCCACGAAGGCACCGAAGTTGACGATCGAGGAGACCACACCCTTGCGGACCTGGCCCTTCTGCAGCTGGTGCAGGAACTCGCTGCGGACCTCGGACTGGGTCTGCTCGAGCCAGGCGCGGCGGGACAGGACCACATTGTTGCGGTTCTTGTCCAGCTCGATGATCTTGGCCTCGATCTCCTTGCCGACGTACGGCTGGAGGTCGCGGACGCGACGCATCTCGACCAGCGAGGCGGGCAGGAAGCCGCGCAGACCGATGTCGAGGATCAGGCCGCCCTTGACGACCTCGATGACGGTGCCCTTGACGGCCTCGTCCTTCTCCTTGAGCTCCTCGATGGTGCCCCACGCACGCTCGTACTGCGCCCGCTTCTTCGACAGGATCAGGCGGCCTTCCTTGTCCTCCTTGGTGAGAACAAGAGCCTCGACCTCATCGCCCACGGAAACGACCTCGTTAGGGTCGACATCGTGCTTGATGGAGAGTTCGCGAGAGGGGATGACGCCTTCGGTCTTGTAACCGATGTCGAGCAGGACCTCGTCACGATCGACCTTGACGATGGTTCCTTCGACGATGTCGCCGTCGTTGAAGTACTTGATCGTGGCGTCGATGGCGGCGAGGAAGTCCTCGGCGGAGCCGATGTCGTTGACGGCTACCTGCGGCGAGGTGACGGTGGTGGGCATATGTCGGTTTGCTCCGGACGGATTGTGGTCGGTTGCGGACATTGGAACTTTCGGTACGCTGCGAACTCACCGCGATGACGCGACGTGACGGACATAATGAACGTACCGCACGCAAACGCTTGTGAAACTCAGCACGAGCGCTCTGTTACTTCAGTACAGTCGCCGTCGCAGACTGTTACTGCAACGACACCGGTACGGCAGTACCCTGGACACTCGCTGGTTCAGCGTACGCGACCTTGGTCCAGCCGGGCAAACCGGTCTACACGCCACGCCGCACTAGGCTATCGGCGTGTCGGAAGATCGCCATGCGCAAGCAAATGCACTGCTCGGGACCACCGGAACCGCGCGGACCCGGATCGGCTCGGTTGCCAGCCAGCAGGCCAGCCGCCGCTGGTGGGACGCCGATGCCACCCAGTATCACGAAACGCACGCCGATTTTCTCGGCGTGGACTCTCCGGGCGGCGAATTCATCTGGTGCCCGGAGGGCCTGCACGAGGGCGATCACCACTTCCTCGGCGAGATCGCGGGTAAACGGATCCTGGAGATCGGGTGCGGATCCGCGCCGTGTTCGCGCTGGTTGGCCGGGCAGGGGGCGCAGGCGATCGGGCTGGACCTCTCGATGGGGATGCTCGAGCGGGGGCTGGCGGCAATGGCATGCGGCGGGCCGCAGGTGCCGCTGGTACAGGCGGGGGCGGAGGCATTGCCCTTTGCCGACGCATCGTTCGATATCGCCTGTTCGGCCTTCGGCGCGGTGCCGTTCGTCGCGGATTCCGAATTGGTGATGGGTGAGGTCGCGCGGGTGTTGCGGCCCGGTGGCCGGTGGGTGTTCTCGGTGAACCATCCGATGCGGTGGATTTTTCCGGACGATCCCGGCCCCGCGGGGCTGACCGCATCGATTCCGTATTTCGACCGCACGCCCTATGTAGAGGTCGACGACGATGGCACGCCGACCTACGTCGAACACCACCGCACGATCGGTGACCGGGTGCGCGAGATCGTGGCCGCCGGGCTGGTGCTGGATGACATCGTGGAACCGGATTGGCCGGAATGGCTCGACCGCGAGTGGGGGCAGTGGAGTCCACTGCGCGGCGAACTGTTCCCCGGAACCGCCATCTTCGTCACCCACAAACCGGCTCGCGACTGAGGCTCACCCCGGGAACGCGGGCAGGGCCGCGAAATTCGGATCGATGCGGGCGGCGGGGCAGGTCCGCGCCACCCACCGGCGGGCGCGGGAGAGCGGGTGCTCGGGGAACCGGTCGTCCCAGCGGTGGTCATCGGCCGCGTTAAAGGGCAGTGCACCTTGGAGACCGGGTGCGTACGGATGCGGCGGGTACATATTGTCGAAGCCGATCTCCAGCGCCAGCACCGCCTCGCGGATTCCGGTGGTGCCGGTCTCCGGGCACAGGATCTGCAGGACCGCACTGCAGTTCGCCTTCGGCACGGTGAGCGATGCGGCGAAGACGAGCCCCGTCGGCTGATCGGGCAGCCGCATCTTCTGCAGCCGCAGCAGGGCGGGCTGCGAATCGACTCCGACAATGAAAGCCTCGATGAGACAGCCGCTTTCGGCGTGGATCTCGGCGAGTCTGCGGCGCAACGTATCCAGATCCGTCAGCGGTGCGGGCAGGTCGGGCACCAGATCGAAGTAGGACAGTTGAACGATGTTCCCGGTCGCAGGATCGCGCCAGGCACTGGTATCGAGCTGCTGTAATCCACTGGTGTCGAACGATATTGGCACGCGATCACGTTACCCGGGTCCACACGCCGGAGTCGGCGGCAACGATCACGTGCGGCGATACCGGCCAAATGCGGTGCGCCGCCCCTGCTGTCGCTCGTGCTCTGCATCGCCTAGCGCACGCAATGCGACGACGCCGAATACCCCGCATCCGGCGTTTCCTACGGTTCGGGAGCGCCCGGATCAGATAGCGGCCGAACGAACTTCGGTGAGCAGTGCGGCACGCGCGTCGCTGATGTGCGAGCCCAGGTCACCGCCGGTGTTCAGCCAGATTTCGTAGCCAGCGAAGAAACTCGCCATGCCGACCTTGGCCCACAGCAGCGGCCGCACATCGGTGCCGACCTCCACGCCCATCCGGCGCGCAAGGTGTTCGGCGAGTAGGGATTCCACCGCGTTTCGCTTGGCAAGTTCACGCGCCTGCAGGGCCGGGGTGGCCGCGATCAGCGCGTCGCGCGCCCGCATGTCGACGAGGCGGTCGCCGAAGCGTTCGACCAGCGGACCGATGACCGCGGCCATGGTTTCCTCGGGGGATTCCTCGGCGGGGCGGGCGGCCAGCAGCCGCGCCAGTTCCGCGCGATGCTCGTCGTCCTCAGCGAAGAGCAGTTCGTCCTTGCTCGGGTAGTAGCGGTGCAGGGTGCGCGTCCCGACGTCGGCCTCGGCGGCAATATCCGCAACGGTCACGGCGTCGTAGCCGTGTTCGACGAATAACTGCAGCGCGGCAACGGCGATCGCCCGCCTGGTCCGCTCCTTCTTCCGATCCCGCAGTGACATGCAAACATTGTTGCATGTCACGCCATATGGCAGACTGTGCCATATGACAACAAGCGACAGAACTGTCTTGATCACCGGTGGCACCAGCGGGCTCGGCCGCGAATGCGCCAGGGCGCTCGCCGCCGATCCGCGGTGGACAGTCGTCGTCACCGGACGCGACGCCGACCGGGCACGAGCCGAAGCCGCCACCATCGGCGCGCGCGGAATGGCGCTCGACCTCGGCGCACTCACCTCGGTGGCGCATTTCGCCGACGAATTGGGCCGTGGCGGGCTGCCGCCGTTGCGCGCGCTGGTGTGCAATGCCGGACTCCAGTTCACCCAGCGCAGCTACACCGAGGACGGCGTCGAGGCAACCTTCGGCGTCAACCATCTCGGACACCTCGCACTGGTCCAAGCGCTGCTGGACGACCTGATCGCCCCCGCCCGCATCGTTTTCGTCAGCTCGGGCACGCATGATCCGGATCAGTTCACCGGCATGCCGCATCCGCTGGAAACCAACGTTCACCGACTCGCCTATCCGCCCGAACCGACCGAATCCGCGCAGCGCGACGGCCGCCGCCGCTACACCACCTCGAAATTGGCCAACGTGCAGACCACCTACGAATTGGCCCGGCAGCTCAGGGCGCGCGGTATCACGGTGAATGCGTTCGATCCGGGACTGATGCCGGGCACCGGTCTCGCCAGGGATGCCGGGGCGGCCGCACAACTGTTGTGGCGCACGGTCGCCCGGGGTCTGGTGCTACTGCCCGGCGTGAATACGCCGCGCCGCTCGGGCGCCGATCTGGCCCGACTCGTCACCGATCCGGCACTCGCCGAGGTGACCGGTCAGTATTTCGTCGGCCACACCGCGAAGCCGTCATCGAAGGCTTCCTATGACCGCGCCGCGCAACATGCGCTGTACACCGACAGCCTGGAACTGCTCGGCGAGCTCACGCGCTGACGCATCACCGGATGCGAATACCGACGATGCCGAACACCGGTCGGTGTTCGGCATCGTTGCGCCAGAGCATATTTCGCTACCCCGGCTACTCCTCGACCGGCTTCGTCTTCGGACCGCGACCAGCCTGTTTCAGCGCCAGACGCAATGCGTATTCGATTTGGGCGTTGATGCTGCGCAGGTCGTCGGCAGCCCACTGGGCGATGGCCTCGTGTATCGACGGGTCGAGGCGTAGCAGGATCTTCTTGCGCTCGGCCATGCGCGACTCAGGCGTAGAGCGAGCCGGTATTGACGACGGGCTGGGTGGCTCGGTCACCGCAGAGGACGACCAGCAGGTTGGAGACCATGGCAGCCTTGCGTTCCTCGTCGAGTTCGACAACGCCCTGTTCGGCGAGCCGGTCCAGTGCCAGACCGACCATGCCGACCGCACCCTCGACAATCCGGGTGCGCGCGGCGACCACCTGCGCCGCCTGCTGCCGCACGAGCATGGCCTGGGCGATCTCCGGCGCGTAGGCGAGGTGGGTGATCCTGGCCTCGATGACCTCGATGCCCGCCAAGTCGGTGCGCTCGCGCAGTTCGATGGTCAATTCCTCGGCCACTTCGGTGCCGTCACGCAGGCTGGTGGTGTCCTTGTCGTGCGCGTCGTACGGGTGGGTGGTCGCCAGATGCCGCACCGCCGCCTCGGACTGGGTCTCCACGTACTCCGTGTAGTCGTCGACCGAGAACGCGGCCTTGAAGCTGTCGACCACCCGGTAGACCACGACGGCGGCGATCTCCACCGGGTTGCCGTCGGCATCGTTGACCTTGAGCTTCTGGGTCTCGAAGTTGCGCACCTTCAGCGAGATGCTGCGACGGTCCGTCAGCGGCACCACGGAGAAGAAGCCGGGTTCGCTGAGCGAACCGATATAGCGGCCGAAGAACTGAACGACCTTGGCCTCATTCGGATTCACCACGGTGAGCCCGGTCGCCAACAGCAGGAGCACCACCACCACAACGGTTGCGACGATCGCGCCGACCAGAGCGGGCACATTGTCGTGGTTCGCCGCCGCGGCATAGCCAGCGATGGCTCCGCCACCGATCAGCAGCGTGAGCACAAACCAGGACACCAGCACGGCAAAGCCGTTGGTGTGGAATGCCGACCGAAGCTCCATGACATCCTCCGAGTATCAAAGTGATATCACGAAGATAGCACCGAAGCGGGTGCCGCGCACACCCGCTTTCGTGCGTTCGCGGCAATGACGAAGCCCCGCACGGATTCGACCCATGCGGGGCTTCGGTTGGTGCAGCCGCCGGAACGGCCCACGCGTCAATTCGCGGGCTTGATATTGCGGTTGAAGCGGAACATGTTGCGCGGATCGTACTTCGCCTTCAGCGCGGTCAGTCGCGCATAGGTATCCGGCGCATAGCCACCCCGGGTCTGCGCTTCGTCGGCGGCGGCACCCGCGCCGTAGAGGAAGTTCAGACTGTGGCCGACGGTCCACGGCGCGAGTGCCGCGCGCACCACCGCGTGATCCTCGGGGGCCGCGTCGCCCGCATCCGGTCCGGGCATGGTGATGACGCGGACGATGTACTCGGCGTCACGATTGTCCACTGCGATGCGCGCGGAGCCGCCGCGGCGCAGCGCTCCGCCGAGATGCCGGATATCGACAACCGCCTCGATCGGCGATTCGGGTCCGGTGGCGGCGAGCAAGGCCGACAACGTTTCTCCGGTCAACTCACCCAGCAGCGCATTGGTGGCGGCGTAGGCATGCGGATGATCCGGATCGCTGTGGATGGTGTGGGATTCGGTGTACGGCATGACCCGCAGGTCGTCCTTCAGCCGATCCCCGACCGCACGCAGCGGGGCCACCAGCCGCTCCCCGTCCTCGCCGGATCCGTTGTAGGCGATTCGGATCGAGGCGACGTAGCGCCCGCGCAGCGGTTCCGGAATCTGCGGGATGGGCGGGAAGGTCATGACGGTGACCGTCGAGGTCAGCTCCTCGGGAAGCGTTGCGGTCCAGTCCTTCCACACTTCCAGGGCGTGCTCGACCAGCGGAGTGTCGAAGACCAGCTGGCCGCCGTAAACGCTGGCGACGGGCACGAGCTCCAGTTCCAGCGCGGTCACCACGCCGAAGTTGCCGCCGCTGCCGAGCACCGCACCGAAGAGTTCGTCACCGGGTGTCACGGTGCGCACCCGGCCATCGGCGGTGACGATTTCAATGACGTGCACATGTTCGGCCGCATAGCCGAATTGCCTTGCCAGCAGGCCCAATCCGCCACCCAAGCTGTAGCCGACCACGCCGACCGATGGCGAGGACCCGTTCAGCGGTGCGAGCCCATACTGCGCGGCGGCCTCGACCAACGCGCCCGCACGCACTCCCGCGCCAACGCGGGCGGTCCGGGTCTGCGGGTCGATCCGGATATCGGTCATTCTGCGGGTGCTGATCAGCACACCACCGTCGGCCGCAACCGAGAGCCCGTGCCCGGTCGCCTGAACCGCTACCGGAAGTCCATTGCGCGCCGCGTATTCCACCGCGCTGCGCACATCCTCGGCGTGCACCGCGCCGACGACCAGCGCGGGACGATGGGTGTACGCGGCCTGGAAGCCAGCGATCTCCGCGTCGTATCCGGTGTCGCCGGGGCGGAAAACGGGGCCGGTGAAGGTGTCGATGTCGATGATCTGCTCTGCCGTGTTTGCCATGTCTTAGACGATGCCCGCACTCGAATCAGAAGTACAACAGATAGTTCTGATCGCAGCTATAATCGACAGTTATGGAATTGCGCCAGCTCCGCTACTTCGTGACCGTGGTCGAGGAGGCCAACTTCACCCGCGCCGCCGCCCGGCTGCACTTGGCCCAGCCCGGGCTGAGCGCACAGATCCGCCAGCTGGAACGTGAACTGGGACAACAACTTCTCGATCGCGGCAGCCGCGCGGTGACGCCGACCGAAGTGGGCGCCGCGGTGCTGTCGCATGCCAGGGCCGCGCTCGCGGCGACCGAACGGATCACCGCGACGGTCGACGAATTCACCGGACTGCTGCGTGGACACGTCCGCGTCGGCAGTATCTCCGGCACCGCGACCGAGGATTTCGATATCGCCGCGGTGCTGGCGGATTTTCACGACGACCACCCGCAGGTCGGCATCAGCCTGACCGAGGACACCTCCGAACGCATGCTGGCGGCGGTGCGCAACGGTGAACTGGATATCGCGCTGATCGGGCTGACCGGGGCGGAGATCGGCGCCGATATCGGTATCGATGTGGTGCTCGATACACCGGTGGTCGCGGCGGACCGGTCGAGCAACACGGCGGACGACAACGGCCACACCGCGATCGCACTCACCGAACTCCGCGAGCACCCGCTGATCTGTCTGCCGCGCGGCACCGGAATCCGAGGTGTATTCGATCGCGCCTGTGCCGCAGCGGGATTCGAGCCCGACATCGCATTCGAGGCCGCCGCTCCCCCGCTGCTGCTGCGGCTGGCCGCCCGCGGCCTCGGCATCGCGGTGGTACCCGCGCTGACGGCAGCGGAGGCCGCGGCATTCGGTGTGCGGGTGCGACCGATCATCGAGCCGGAGCTACATGGTCGGCTCGCACTGGCCTGGCGCCGGGATCGCCCCGGCAGCCCGGCCGCGAAAGTTCTACTGGGGCAGCTCCGTATCGGGTTGGGTAGCTACTGAATCAGAGCAGCCGCGACAGGAACGCTTTGGTGCGTTCATGTTTCGGCTCGGCAAGGACCTCACGCGGATTGCCCGCCTCCACAACGACACCGCCGTCCATGAACACCAGCTGGTCGGCGACCTCACGGGCAAAGCCCATTTCGTGCGTGACGACCACCATCGTCATACCATCGGCGGCGAGTTCGCGCATGACCCCGAGCACCTCACCGACCAGCTCCGGATCCAGCGCCGAGGTCGGCTCGTCGAAGAGCATCAGCTTGGGATCCATGGCCAGCGCACGGGCGATGGCGACGCGCTGCTGCTGACCGCCCGACAGCTGGGCCGGATAGGCATTCGCCTTGTCCGCCATGCCGACTCGGTCCAGCAGTTCGTGTGCGCGGGCCACCGCATCCGCCTTGCGAATGCCCTTCACCTGTGTGGGCGCCTCGACGATGTTCTCCAACGCCGTCCGGTGCGGGAACAGATTGAAGTGCTGGAACACCATGCCGATATCGCGGCGCTGTTTGGCGGCGTCGCGCGGATGCAGTTCGTAGAGCTTGCCGCCCTTTTCGCGATAGCCGATGAGGTCGCCGTCGACGTAGAGCCGCCCCGCATTGACCTGCTCGAGGTGGTTGATGCAGCGCAGGAAGGTCGATTTACCCGAACCCGACGGTCCGATCAGGCACAGCACCTCGCCGCGCCCCACCTCGAGCGAAATGCCCTTGAGCACCTGCAGCGCGCCGAAGTTCTTGCATACCCGATCCGCGACGATCATCGGAGTCGCATCGTTCTTATCCGGACTCGCGCTCATTTCGCCTTCACAATCGTCTGCGCATCGGCCAATTCCTGCAGCTGCTTGGCGGTCAGCTGCCGCGACGCGCCCCGCGAGTAGTAGCGCTCCAGGTAGTACTGCCCGATCATCAGCACACTGGTGACCGCGAGATACCAAGTGGCGGTGACCAGGAGCAGCGGAATCGGCTGGAAGTTCACGCCGTAGATATCGCGGGCTCGGCCGTACAGGTCGGTGCTCAATGGAATCGCGGTCACCAGCGAGGTGGTCTTCAGCATGCCGATGAGTTCATTGCCGGTCGGCGGGATGATCACCCGCATCGCCTGCGGCAAGACGGTCCTGCGCATGGTCTGCGACCACGACATGCCCAGCGCCGTCGAGGCCTCGCGCTGCCCCTCACCGACGGAATTGATTCCGGCACGGACGATTTCGGCCATATACGCGGCCTCGTTCAGACCGAGGCCGATCACCGCGAAGGTGAACGCGGCCTGCAACCCCTGCACGTCGACCCGCACGAACTCGGGCCCGAACGGCACACCGAGCTGGATCGATTTGTACAGCGACGGGAACAGACCCCAGAACACCAACTGCACGAAAACCGGTGTGCCACGGAAGATCCAGAGATATACCCAGGCCACCGAGCGCAGCACCGGATTCGGCGACAGGCGCATCACCGCGAGCAGTGTCCCCAGTACGACGGCGATCGCCATCGCCAGTACCGTCAGCTCCAGGGTGACGACCGCGCCGGAGGCGATCCGGCTGTCGAACAAGTACTTTCGATAGGTCCCCCACCCATACGCGGGGTTGGTGGCCGCGCCGTAGATGAAGAGCCCGAGCAGGGCGAGGATGATCGCCGCGGTGATCCATCGGCCCGGCCTGCGCAGTGGAACGGCCTTGATCGGCTCCGGTTCTGCCGAGTCGATCGGCCCGCCGGGCCCGGTGTTGTCGCCGGGCGCCGACGTGGTCTCAGGTGTGGACATCGATCAGCTCGCAGCGCCGTTGATGACCGACTTGGTGATCGCGCCTTCCTGTACACCCCAGTTCTTGGTGATCTCCAGGTACTTACCGTTGTCGATCAGGTGCTGGACGGCGGCCTGCAGCGCCTTGCCGAGCGCCGAACCCTTGGGGATGGCCCAGCCGTAGGGCGCGGAGTCGAAGACCTTACCGGCCGCCTCGATCTTGCCGTCGCTCTTCTTGATGGCGTACGCAGTCACCGGCGAATCCGCCGACATCGCGTCGACCTGGCCGAGCACCAGGGCATTGGTCGCCGCGCTCTGCTCGTCGAACGACTTCTTATCGATGGCGGGCTTACCCGCCGCCTCGCACTTCTTGCTGCGGGCCGGGATCTCATCGGTGTCCTGAACCGTGGTGGCCTGCACGGCGACGCGCTTACCGCAGGCGTTATCCGGGTCGACCGGCTTACCCGACTGCTGCGCCCACTGGCTGCCTGCGTTGAAGTAGGTGGTGAAGTCGACGCTCTGTTCGCGTTCCTTGGAGTCGGTAATGGAGGACATGCCGACGTCGTAGGTGCCCGCCTGGATCGCGGGAATGATCTTCTCGAAGGACGATTCCTGGTAGTCGGCCTTGAGGCCGAGAGTGGCGGCGACGGCGTCCATCAGATCGACATCGAAGCCGACGATTTTGCCGCTCGGGTCCTTGTACTCATTGGGCTGATAGGGGGTATTGACCCCGACGACGAGCTTGCCCTCCTGCTTGATCTTGTCCGGGAGCAGCGCGGCGGCGGTATCGACCTTCTCGATACCGGAAACCTTCGCGACCGCGGGCGAGTTGTCCTCGGAGTTACTACAGCCCGTCAGCACCAGGGCACCGCCTGCGAGCACACACATTGCTTGCAGGGCGCGCCTGCCAAGAACCGATCGAACAGACACAGCAGCCCTCCACATTTCGGATACGAGAAACCCGGGTGTCACCACCCGTTTGGCAATCTAAGCGATCGAGCCGTTTCGTGCTGGACAGTAGTGAAAGTGCGACACGAAGTCGTTGCGAGCTCACTGCCGCCCAGGTGCCGTTTCGCCGCCGGAATACCCTACCCTCTCGTTCGCTAGCCAATTGCTCGGCGGGGTGGTGACAGCCGTGTCTTCCGACACAGCGCGCGCGCCGACCCCGCCGAGCATTCCAGACAGGTCCTCCGCATGAACCGCCGCCTGCGGCATCGCCGCGATTGGCCCGGGAAGGCGAACCTCCGGCGAACACCTCCTCCGTGCTTCGGAGCAGCGTTCTGGTTCCTACTGCCGCGCCAGTGATTCCTGCAGCGTCACCGGAAACGAGCGGGCCGACCACGACGTACAGCGCCATCGCCGTGGCAACCAAGAAGGGTGGGACGACGGCGACATAGCCCACGGTCTTCCAGGTCCATTGCCCGCTGGAGATAGCAGCGATAACCGATCGGCCAGGTCCAGGGGGTCGAGGAGCAAATCCGCCCAATCCGGCACTACGGAGTTAGCACACATAGCGACCTACTATGTGCGGTAACTTCTGAGTCGTCTTTGCGACCTCCGCTACCTCACCACCACCGCCGGGCCTGTCATCACTGCAGATTCCGCGCCATCACCCCGCCTCGGGCACTGGTCGGATGCGGTGGGAGAGAGACACTTCGGTCCTGTTCGGTGAGGAGTTGGTTTGGTTTCCGTTGGTGTGCATCCCGATGTGGCCGAGGCGAGGCATCTTCTCGGCGGTCTGGGTTTGGAGATTTCGGCTGCGGTTCCCGAGACGGACAACGCTGAGTACGGGGCGTTCGTCTCCCGTGTGGGTCGCGGATCGGTCAGGTTCCGGGTGGGCAAGCTGACGCCGACGAAGGTGGGGCTGTTCGTGACAGTGTGGAAACGTGCGGCAGATGGGGCGGGCGAGCCGTACGCCGCCGAGGACGACATCGATCTGCTGGTGATCACCGCCCGAGAGGGGCAGCGCTTCGGCCAGTTCGTATTCCCCAAGGCCGCGTTGATCGAGCACGGCATCGTTTCCGTGGCAGGTCGGGGTGGGAAGCGCGGGTTCCGCGTGTATCCGCCGTGGTCCGCGACCCAGAACAGTCAAGCGATGCGGTCCCAGAAGTGGCAGTGCGACTACTTTCTCGATCTCGACGACGCCCGAAAAGTTGATCTACAGAAGGCGCGCGGGCTCTACGACATAGTGCACCCGGCGTCGGCACCATAGCGGTGTCGGCCGGATACCGGCGAAGATTTCAGTGCCGTGAATCCAACGTAATGAGACACCACAGCTAGACATCGGTCTCGCGTACTCGGCAACGATGTTCTCCGTGCGCTGACTCCGCGGCAAACCGAAGGCCTGCCCGCTCCCGATCCCGAACAAATTCCTCGGACGCCCCTACTCGCCAGGCCTCACTGCAACGCCGGATTTCTGGTCGACCCCCAAGTTCGACTCCGCGACCACGGCCCTGCCGCCGCGTCCGCTGGAGGACTTCCGCCAGCAGGTGCGCCGCCCTCAGCTGGACGAGCAGATTGACGGCCGATCAGGATCGGGTCCGCTGAGCCGGTACCGGATGTACTACTCGCGGCGAGGCCGTAGCGCTGCGAAGAGACCGAGTACAGCGACGACCACCAGCCACACCGTTGCCCCGAAGCCTGCGGTGACGACCGTTCCCCACAGCATGATGAACGGCCCGTATTCCGCCACGCGGGCCCAGTATCCGCAGGGGCCAACATCTTCCGGGATGGTCGCGCATTCGGGGTGGCCGATGGCCGCGAAGGCCAGGGTCGCGAACATCGGAATCGCAACGGCCACACCGAGTACGATTGCCAGGCTTCTGATGAGGCGGGAGAGGACTGCCATGCGGTCAGACCCTAATGCGCGGCCGGGGGGCGATTTCCACGCGCACCCGCAGCCATCAAGGGTCGGCCAGTTCCTCGCGCCAGTAAACCAAGTCGGTCAGCAGTGTGTCCGGGCGTACCAGCACATCGTGGCGCAGTTGCTCAGCCGAGTCGTCGCCGGAGACCCCGGAAGGTGAGCCGGACACCGCCCCGGCTACATCGTCGCGCTCGGCACAGACGACCGCCTCCACCGCTGGTCAAGGCAACTTCGTTGTCTCGTTCAATGTGATGCAGCGCAGGTCGAATCAATCCCCGTGCATCAGATTGACCGAGCCAGGACAGGAGTAGGGGTCCGGGAACATCCGCGAGAAAAGTGGCACCAAGGAGTTACCGCAGACAATGAACAATCACCTGCGATAGTCGCTGACGGAGCGTGACCGCGCAGTGCTGACCGCGCTGTATCGCCGCGACCAGGCGCACGAGAAGAACCGGCGGCCTCGGCCTGCAGGCGAGTATCTCCGTGGCATCCGGCCCTGGAGCCTCCGCAAAAACCCGTTGCCGGACCACGGCGACCACTGCTACTTTTCCGGAGGCCGTGCAAGAGAACGAGGAGGTGGTACCCGTGAACGCAGTATCGACATGGGTGCTCCCCTCCGGGGTCACGGTCGGGCGATAGGTCGTCCGGGAGCGCCGTTCAAGAGCACTCCCGAAAGGCACGACTGTGCAATTCATTACCGAACAGCGCCTCGACGACGGCGTCCTCGAACGCGAATTCACCCTCGGCGAGATCCCCGGCATCCTGTGGACGCCCGGATCCGCATCCAAACCGATGCCGCTGATCCTGGTCAGCCCCCCTCCCCTCGGGCTGCGCAAGGCGTACCCGCGACTGCT
Organism: Nocardia sp. NPDC004604; assembly: GCF_040609795.1. NCBI lineage: Bacteria > Bacillati > Actinomycetota > Actinomycetes > Mycobacteriales > Nocardiaceae > Nocardia > Nocardia sp. NPDC004604. The sequence continues at coordinate 23,045 of NZ_JBEXLC010000057.1, read as the reverse complement.
GGCCAGGGCCCGGCAGGCCGTGGCGGAGGGCTACGCCGTGGCCACCATCGAGCTCCCCTGGAGCGGTGACCGGCCCCGTTCGGCCGCCGCCGATCAGGCCCTCACTGACCTGCACCGGGCGCTGGCGGCTGGCGGGCCGGTCGACAACGAGATCGTCGACCGGCTCATCCTCCCGCTGGTCGACAAGGCGGCCCCGGAATGGCGGGTCACCCTGGACGCCCTGCTCGCGCTGCCCGAGATCGGCGGCCCGGTCGGCTACTCGGGCGGGGTGATCTCCATCGGCACTCGGCTGGCGGTGGTCGAGCCGCGCATCGTGGCCGCCGTTCTGTTCGCCGGTAGTTTCGTGCCCCGCGCCATACTCGAGGAGGCCCGGCAGGTCACCATTCCGCTGCATGTCCTGCTGCAGTGGGACGACGAAGGAAACGACCGGCAGATGGCCCTGGACCTGTTCGACGCCTTCGGCTCCAAGGAGAAGACGTTGCACGCCAATATGGGCGGGCACACCGGCGTCCCGCAGTACGCAGGAGAGGACGGGAACCGGTTCTTCGCCCGGCACCTGAAGTGAGGCCCGGCCGTCAGGCCGGCAGCAGACGATAGGAGCTGTCGGCCAGGATGCCGCTCATCGAGGACAGGTCCGCGCCCTCCTCGATGGCGGTGGCCAGCAGATGCACATCCGCCCCGACCGCGGCGGTACCGGCCATCGGCGGTACCGGCCGGTCGGGGCGGCGCTCGGCCACCACCGCCCTGGACCGGCTTTGGTGCCGGGCGCGGCCGTCAGGAATTGCCTGCGCGTGCGGCGGTCGCGGCCAGGGTGGTGTAGTCCATCGTGAAGGATCCGCCCAGCGAGTCGATGGCGTTGCCGACCGCGTCCAGTATCTCGGCCAGCTGATCAGGGCGGAGTCGGGTGAGGCCACCTGTGGTGGGGAGCAACTCGACCCATTGGTCGCGTGTATAGGACTGCTGCCAGTCGAATCGCCACTGTTCGGGATCTCCGAATTGTTCGGTCTCGCGGATCTGGTCGGCGATTTTCGCGTATCCCGCTTGGTAGAGCTCGAGGGGACGCCGAGCAGGTTGGCCGCTGAGCGGGGAGTCCGGCGCCACCCGCTGGTAGGCGGCGGCGAATGGTTCTGCCACCTCGGCGGGTGGCTCGTACACGTGACCGAAGATCGCCAGCCGTCCCCCTGGACGCAGCACGCCGGCCGCCTTCGCGGTGCCGGCCACCGGGTCCACCCAATGCCACGACTGAGCGGCGATGACCGTATCGAACGTCTGGTCACCCGGCTGCCACGCCTCGAAGGTTGCCACCTCGACCGGCAGGCCGCGGGCTCGCGCGAAGTCGGCCATCCGCGCATCGGGTTCGACGCCGAGCACTGTGCACCCCGCGGCCTGGAACTGGCGGGCCGCGATGCCGGTACCGCAACCCACGTCGAGCACATCCGTCCCGGGAGTCTCGGCGAGGATCCGCGTCACCAATGCGTCGGGGTAGCCGGGCCGGGCCTGGTCGTAGCGCTGCGTGTCCACGCCGAACGACACGGCCATCCGCTGGAATTGCCCCGACTGCGCTGGGGAGGGTTCCGGTTGCTCTCGCGACATAATGGTCATGCGCCCACTTTAGTGGGCACGTGCCCACTGAGCAATAATGCCGTTGGATCGACGCACGAAAGGATCTGTGAGTGCCGACTGGGGTGCACCTTCGCGACGCGCGGCAGCAACTGTTCGACGCTGCCGACCGTGTGCTGCTGCGGGACGGACCGAACGGGCTGACCAGCCGGGCTGTCACCGACGAGGCGGGCTGTGCCAAAGGCGTTCTGCATCGGCACTTCACCGACTTCGACACCTTCCTCACCGACCTGGTGCTCGACCGGGCCGCGCAGCTCGAAGCGCAGGCGAGTGCGCTGCGCGCCGCCGCTGGCGCCGACACGGTGGCCGCCAATCTGACCAGCGCGCTGACCATTCTGTTCGGGCCGGTTCCGGTGGCGATCATCCCGCTCATCACCTTCCGTGACGAGCTGCGCGCACGACTGCGGCAGGCCAGGCCCGGCGGCGGCATGGCGATCCTGGCCGAGGCGACAACCGCGATCTCCACTTACCTGACCGACGAGCGTGAACTGGGCCGCATCGCAGCCGACGCCGACATCGACTCACTCACCCTCTCCCTGGTCGGTGGCGGGCACCTGTTGTTCACAGACCGCGACGCCGGCCCACCGACTACATCAGCAGTCGAAAAGTTCGTGGCAGCGGTCATCTCCGACGCCGTGCAACGACGACCGGCCTGAGCCCTACCAGCGTCGAAAAAAGCTCACGCTCGCGGTGCCGCGCGAGCGGACCTTCGCCGACAAGGGCTTCGGCACCACGCGTAAGAACCGCACCGTTACGGTGCCGTTGACCGCATGACAGATCTCCGTCGGCGCGACACCTCAGTTCCTCGCGATGCCTCACTGCGGTTGGCGCGCCGCCACCGTGCGCAACCTACGACACCGACCTCAGCGGCGATGCACGCGCGCGCGGACCTGTTCGGTGAATTCGCTCGTCGAGGCGAGACCGCCTAGGTCGGCGGTGGCGATTCCGGCGGCGAAGGTGGCCGCAATGGCGCGTTCGATGCGTTCGCCTGCGCTCACCAGGGCGTGGTTGTTGTGGCGAATTCCCAACCAGTGCAACAACATTGCGGCCGAGAGCTGTAGCGCCGCCGGATTTGCGCGGTTGTGTCCGGCCAGGGCGGGTGCAGCGCCGTGTACCGCCTGGGCCATCGCCTTGGTCGCCGAGCAGTTCAGCGATGCGGCCATGCCGAGCGATCCGCTCAGCTCCCCCGCGAGATCGGAGAGGATATCGCCGAAGAGGTTCTCGGTCACCAGCACGTCGTAGTCGTGGGCGGCGCGGACCAGATGGGCTGCCGTCGCGTCGACGTGCTCGTCATCGACCTCGACGCCCGGATAGGCCCGTGCGACGTCATAGCAGACGTCGCGGAACAGACCCATGGTCATGGGCAGCACATTGGCCTTGTGCACGATCGTCACCCGCTTGCGTCGCCCGGCCGCGAGCCGGAAGGCCTCGTGCGCGATCCGCTCGCAGGCCTGCCGGGTGATCACGCCGACCGCCATCGCGATATCGGAGGTCGGCCGGAACTCACCGGATCCCGCGAACATATTCCGGTCGGCGTAGAAGCCCTCGCTGTTCTCGCGGACGATCACCAAGTCGATATCAGGGGCGCTCGCCTTGATTCCGCCGAAGGCACGGGCCGGGCGGATATTGGCGTAGAGACCGAAGCGTTTGCGGATGGCCCCGCCGGGAGCGATACGGTGCTCGGCCGGGTAGGAGGCGTTGTCGTGCGGGCCGAGGATCCAGGCGTCGAGATCGTCGAGAGCCGCGAGAGTTTGCTCGGGAAGCGGAGCACCGAATTCCTCGATGGCACGGTGTCCCATCGGCAGGCAAACCCATTCGACGGCGCCCACGCCCGCCGCGGCGAGCGCTTCGTCGACCACGACCCGAGTGGCCTCGACCACCTCGGGGCCGATGCCATCGCCCTCGATAAGGCCGAGTCGCACGGACGACGTGTCACGTTCCCTCGCAGCAGTCACTGGGTCATCTTCCCGCGACATGGTTCATAGGCCGTCATCCGGGCCGAGGCTATGCGCGTTTCGCCGCGCACGGCGCGGCAAGGACGGCTAACCTCTCGTGAACATGGTGCAGTCGGTCGAATTGTTGTTGGACGACGCGGCCGATGCGGAGATCCGGCGGCAGTGGCAATTGCTCGCGGATGCCGGCATCCCGAGTTTGGCCGGGAAGCAAACCGAGACCAACCGGCCGCATATCACCGTCGCGGTGGCCAGGCAGATCTGGCCGCGTATCGATCACGCGCTCGAGCAGCTGACCTTCCGGCCGATTCCGGTGCGGCTGGGCGGACTGCTGGTCTTCGGTGCGCGCCATCCGATCCTGGTCCGGCTGGTGGTGCCCTCGGAGCAGCTGCTCGCTCTACAACGGCGCATTTTCAACGCGGTATCGCCGTGTCCCGGGGTTCCGGCGAATCTGCAGCCCGACGAGTGGACGCCCCATGTCACACTGGCCAGGCGGGTGCCGACGCACCATCTCGGGGAAGCGATCCACGCGGTCGCCAGGGACCGCGATTTCCCGGCGACCGTGGTGGGTATCCGGCGTTGGGATGGCGATCAGCGCCGCGAGTGGCCGGTCGCCCGGGGAAGATAAGCGCAGCGCCGGGCGTTACAGCTGGCGACATACGACACGAGAGGACGTCATGGCCACCCAGACGCTGAACCAGCAGAATTTCGATGAGGTAGTCACCGGAAGCGACGTGGTACTCGTCGATTTCTGGGCCGACTGGTGCGGTCCGTGCAAGAGCTTCGCGCCCACGTACGAGGCATCCTCGGACAAGCATCCCGATGTCGTGCACGGCAAGGTCGACACCGAGGCCGAACAGGGCCTGGCCGCCGCCGCCAATATCCGCTCCATCCCGACCATCATGGCGTTCCGCGAGGGCGTGCTGGTCTTCGCGCAGCCGGGCGCATTGCCGCCCGCCGCGTTGGAGGATCTGGTCACCCAGGTGAAGGCGCTGGATATGGACGAGGTGCGCAAGCAGCTCGCCGAGCAGCAGGCCGAGAAGTAGCTCCCCCGCTCGGACAACTGAACCGACGGGCCGTTCACATTCTTTCGAAATGTGAACGGCCCGTTGTGTTTCGGTCTCAGTATTCGGTTCAGGCGCCCAGCTGGTTCACGCCCGCGATCATGGCGCGGAGGGTGGATTCGGCGCTGTCGTCGGCCAGCGCCGCGCCCCAGCCCCGCCTGCCGTTGCATTCGCATTGCACGAAGGTGGCGGTGCCCGCCTCGGTGCGGCGCTGGTGGAATTGCAGGATTTCGACCGGATAGCCCTCGTCGTAGAGAGCGGAGGTCACCGCCGCGACCGGACTGCCGGTGGCGATCACCGTGCGCAGGTGGTCGGCGAACTCGAGGGTCGCGGTGAACTCCGCGCTCCGCTTGCCCGCGGGCGACCAGTCACCGACCCGGATCGGGCCGGTGAGCTCGCAATAGCGGTCGTGGAACTGCGCAGGTGTCAGATCGGCGCATTCGGCGCGCAGCGCCTTGGGCGCGGCGGCGATGAACGTCTTGGTGTCGAGAGTCAGCATGGTCATTGCGCGTAGGTCTTCCCGAGGATTGTCTTCTCAATTGACAGAGGGGACCAGCAGTAAGTAATCAGTAGCCCGCAGCGAGGGGGCCGGTCCGAATCAGACCCCGCTACGGCGGGTTACTACGAGAAGTCGCCGGGCTGCCACCATCGCGGTAAGCGGAATTAGCACAACGCTGTCGCGGTCTGCGACATTCAGCGCTGCGCTGTGGCGGTCGGCGGGATTCGGCACGCGGACCAGAATATGTCCATCTTGACGCAATAGCAACCACATTTGGCACCCCGTATTGTCTACTCGCCAGTATCATTTTCGCAGCTCAGAGGTGTCATCTACAGCGAGGATGGCGGGCGGCAGCGGCGAAGGTACCTTCGGTCACATGGGTGCCCTTGTCGCCATGACCATCCCCGGGTTGTCAATTCTGCTGATCGGCCTCGCGTTCGTCGAGGTGCTGTGGAATCGGCTCACCGGAAGCCGGATCCTGCCGTGGTTCCGCCACCGCAAGCACACACCGGTCGCTATGACCGGCTTCGAACAAGTGACAGCGGTCTTCCAGGGCTCCAAGCACTACGAGTTCGAGCAGCGGCAGACGGCGTTGATGCACAAAGAGGACAAATCCGATGGCGCGCCGCCGCGCGACGAGATCGATCTCGGTGCGGGCTCGGCGAAGCTGGTGCGGCGCGAGCGGTGACCATTCGATCGTGAAACGCGGTGCGGCACACCGAATATCCGGTGTGCCGCACAACCGCACTCAGTGGGCGGCGGCGTCCCAGCTGCGGCCGGTACCGACGGACACATCCAATGGGACCGACAGGGTGATCGCCGAGGACATCTGTTCGCGAGCCAATGTGTCCAGGGTGTCCTTCTCCCCCTCGGCGACCTCGAAAACCAACTCGTCGTGGATCTGCAGCAGCATCCGCGAGCGCAGGCCCGCCTCCCGAATCGCCTTGTGCACGTTGATCATCGCTACCTTGATGATGTCGGCGGCGGTGCCCTGGATGGGTGCGTTGAGGGCCATGCGTTCGGCGGCCTCGCGGCGCTGGCGGTTACTGGAGTCCAGATCGGGCAGGTAGCGGCGGCGGCCGAAGAGGGTTTCGGTGTAGCCGACCTTGCGGGCCTGTTCGACGACCTCGTAGAGGTAGTCGCGGATGCCGCCGAAGCGATCGAAGTAGACGTCCATCTGCTCCTTGGCCTCCTGCGTGCTGATCTTCAGCTGGGTGGACAGGCCGTAGGAGCTCAGACCGTAGGCGAGACCGTAGGACATCGCCTTGATGCGGCGGCGCATCTCCGGATTGACCTCGGACAGCGGAATATCGAACGCCTTGGACGCGACGAAGGTGTGCAGATCCTCACCGGAGTTGAAGGCCTCGATCAGACCCTCGTCGCCGGAGAGGTGGGCCATGATGCGCATTTCGATCTGGCTGTAGTCCGCGGTCATCAGCGACTGGTAGCCGGGGCCGACGACGAAGGTGTCGCGGATCTGGCGGCCGGTGTCGGTGCGGATCGGGATGTTCTGCAGATTCGGTTCGGTCGAGGACAGTCGTCCCGTCGCGGCGATGGTCTGGTTGAAGGTGGTGTGGATGCGACCGTCGTCGGCGACGGATTTGAGCAGACCATCGACGGTGACCTTGAGCCGGGTGGCATCACGGTGTTCGAGCAGATGCCGCAGGAATGGATGCTCGGTCTTCTCGAACAGCGATTCCAGTGCATCGGCGTCGGTGGTGTAGCCGGTCTTGGTGCGCTTGGTCTTCGGCATATCGAGTTCGTCGAACAGCACCACCTGCAGCTGCTTGGGCGAGCCGAGGTTGATCTGCTTGCCGATCACCCCATAGGCGGCATTGGCCGCATCGCTGACCTTGTCGGCGAATTGCCGCTGCAGGGTCTCGAGCTGGTCGATATCGACCGCGATGCCCGCATTCTCCAGTTCGGCGAGCACACCGAGCAGAGGCAGCTCCATATCGTCGAGCAGCGCGCTGGATTCGATCTGGCGCAGTTCGCCGTCGAGCGCATCGGCGAGGTCGAGCACCGCCCTGGCACGTAGCATTTCGGTCCGCGCGGCCTCGACGTCGACGGTGTCCGCATCGTCGAGCAGCGACAGCTGCGGGGTTTCGTCGGTCTCGGCGCGCAGTTCGCGGTGCAGATAGCGCAGTGACAGATCGTCGAGGTTGAAGCTGCGCTGGCCCGGGCGGACCAGGTAGGCGGCCAGGGCGGTGTCGCTGGTGAGACCGGCCAGGGTCCAGCCGCGCCCGCGCAGCGCGTGCATCGCGGCTTTGGCCTCGTGCAGCGCCTTCGGCACGGCGACATCGGCGAGCCAGGCGCCAAGGGCGGCTTCGTCTTCCGGGGTCAGCACGGCGACGTCGATATAGCCGCTTTCACCGTCCGCGCCCGCAATGGCGAGCGCACGCACGTCACCGTTGCCCGGCGCGCTGGTGCCGACGACCGAAATACCATGGCGGACACCGGCTTTCGCATGCTCTGCAAGCCAGGCGGCGACCGCACCGACTTCGAGCGCGCCACCGCTGATCTCGAAGCCGGATTCGGCCTCGGGCTCCGGCGGGGCGAGGGTTTCGAAGAGCCGGTCGCGCAGTACCCGGAACTCCAGATCGTCGAAGAGCTGGTGGATCTTATTGCGATCCCACGGCTGCTGGGCCAGTTGTTCGGGGGTGTAGGGCAGCGAGACATCGCGGACCATCTCGGTGAGCTGGCGGTTGAGCACCACACTGCTGAGATTGGCGCGCAGCGCGTCGCCGACCTTGCCCTTCACCTCGTCCACCTTGTCGACAAGGGTGGCAAGGTCGCCGTATTCGCGAATCCACTTGGCGGCCGTCTTCTCCCCGACCCCGGGAATGCCGGGCAGGTTATCGCTCGGGTCGCCGCGCAGCGCCGCGTAGTCCGGGTACTGGGCCGGGGTGAGCTGATATTTGGCCATCACCTCATCGGGGGTGAAGCGAGTGAGATCGGAGACGCCCTTGCGTGGGTACAGCAGGGTGACGTCATCGCTGACGAGTTGGATGGCGTCGCGGTCACCAGAGACGATGAGGACGCGGAACCCCTCGGACACCGCCTGGGTGGCGATGGTGGCGATCAGATCGTCGGCCTCGAAGCCGTCGATCGCCATCACCGGGATGCCCATGGCGCCGAGCACATCCTTGGTGAGTTCGACCTGACCGCGGAACTCATCGGGCGTGGCACTGCGCCCCGCCTTGTACTCCGGATATGCCTCGGTACGGAAAGTCTTGCGACTGACATCGAAGGCCGCCGCGATATGCGTCGGCTTCTCGTCCCGCAACAGGTTGATCAGCATTGCGGTGAATCCGTACACCGCATTCGTGGTCTGCCCGGTGACCGTCTTGAAGTTCTCCGCGGGCAATGCGAAGAATGCGCGATAGGCAATCGAATGCCCATCCAACAGCAACAACGTCGGCTGCTCACCGGCTGCCACGGCTGTACCCGCCGCCTTTGGGGCACTGGAACGCTGATCAGTAGTCGCTGGGGTCACGTGCAAGAGTCTAGGGAGCCCCACCGACAATCCACAGCTGCGGCACCCCTTAGTGATGCGAGTCCAGCGAGCCGTCTGATTTCCGCCAGAAGCGGTTCGGCTCGGCGGCCATGATTTCCCGGTGACCACAACCCGCGCAGCACTGCAGAACTTCTTCGCCGCCGAAGCCGCCTACATCACCGAGGGCGCGAACTTCGATGCGATGGCCGCCTGCTTGGCCCCCGATGTCGTCATGTACCAGGCCGACCATCTCCCCTATGGCGGCGAATGGCACGGCCCCGATGGCATCGAGAAGTTCATGGCGGCAATGAGCCGGACCTGGGGGTCGTTGGAATTCATCGAGCAGCGGTTCGTGGTCGACGGCGAGACGGTGGTCATCTACAACCGCGGCCGACTGCTGGCCCGCGCCACGGGCCGGATGCTGGAGACCTCGGTAATGCAGCTGATGACCTTCCGCGACGGTCTGATCACCGAGATCCGGCCGTTCTATCTGGATACCGCGGCCGTACTCGAGGTGCTGACCGAGGATCGACCCGCAGCGCAGTAGTCGAATCCGCCGCTCAGCAGCGCGGCTATTCGACGTGGGCCGGGGAGCTGTACCAGGTGTTGCACTCCCAGGTGTCGCCCTTGTCGGAGCCCCATTTCCACCAGCCCCACACGTTTTCCTCGGTGCCCTGCATGCGCGGATTGCCGGTCTCGCCGGTGCTGCGGACGGTATGGGAGGCCTCGTTCCAGGTTTGTTCGTCGATATCGGCGCGACCGAAGTTGGTGCCGAGGAACATTCCGGAGAAGCAGCGGGCCTGCAGTTCCATGCGACGGCTTTGTTCCTGGCCCGCAGAGCTGTCCTTGCCGAGGGTCGACCGTTTTTCGGTGTAGGCCTGCATGACGCCGATCAAGTTCTGCACATGGTGTCCGTATTCGGTGGTGAGTACGGCCAATTGGGCACCGCGGCGCGAGCCGCTGGCCAGCGGGCGCATCGCGTCGTACGGCAGGACCAAAGTTTCGTCGAGGGCGCAGTAGAAGGTCGTCGGGCCGTTGCGCAGCCGCTGCACACACTGACTGGTGACGTCACGGGATTGTGTGGGGGCGAGTAGCCGCGGCGGATGGAACGGCAGTCCGGCGCCGCGCAGTGTCGGTTCCCAGGATGCGTCGAGGCAGGCGATCGCGGCCCGATAGAACGCCCGCGCCGCCTCCGGATCGTCGCGCCAGGCGGGCAATTTGCAATCGACCCTGCCGAGGCCCGCATGCTGGGCGAAGAGCGGATGGTCGGCAAGCGCCTGCACCGGGCGACTCGACGCCACCGGCATCCCGGCCGGGGCCGCTCCGGCCAGCGGTGCCGCAGCGACCGGCGGCGCGCCGTCGCCCACCGGATTCGCCGACCCGGGCAGTGCACCGGCGAATCCCGGCATCATCGAATTATCGGAAATCACACGCGCCGTACGCATTTCACCGGCGTCGGCGGCCCGTCCGTGCACCACGAGCAGTGTTACGGCCGTCAGCGCGCCGACCACACCGAATACCACCCAGGCGAGCACCAGCCGCCTGCCGCGCAACGGACCGAGCCGAGAGCTGAACGTGCTGTTCATGATTCCCCTGTGGAGCTCGATCACCGCACCTTCATTGGAACCCCGCCCCACCGCGCACGCAACTCGGGAACGGGGTCAGCGGGTCACAGTGTGGCCACAAGTTCACGCAGCACCGGCAGGCTGACCGACCCGGAGCCGAGCACCACATCGTGGAATGCCTTGATATCGAAGGCAGCACCGAGCCGCTCGGCGGCCTCGCGGCGCTGACCGCGAATCTCGAGCTGGCCGACCTTGTACGCGACGGCCTGCCCCGGCATGGCGATATACCGGTCGACCTCGACCTCGATCTCGGCCAGCCCGACCGGCGCGTTGGCGACCATGAAGTCGATGGCCTGCTGACGGCTCCAGCCCTTGGCGTGGATGCCGGTGTCGACGACGAGTCGGCACGAGCGCCATGAGTCGGCCGCGAGCATCCCGACACGATCCAAATCGTTGGCGTACAAGCCCATTTCGTCGGCCAGACGTTCGGTGTAGAGCGCCCAGCCTTCGACGAAGGCGGTATTGGCGAAGGACTGCCGTTGGAAGCGCGGCAGGTGATCGAGCTCATTGGCGATGGTCAGCTGCAGATGATGTCCCGGAATCGCCTCGTGGTAGGCCACCGCCGCCGTCTCGTAGCGGCTGCGGCCGGTGGGTTCGTGCTGGTTGACGAAGTAGGTGCCGGGCCGGGAGCCGTCCGCGGCGGGCGGAAAGTAGTACGCCGCGGGCGCATCCGCGGCCAGGAAGTCCGGCACCGCGACGATATCGCAGGTTTCCTTGGGCAGGCGGCCGAACCAGTTGCCCATCTCCGCGACCGCGGCACCGAGCGCGCGTCGCGCATCGGCCATGATCTCCTCGCCACTGACGTAACGCAGCTCCGGATCCCGGCGCAGCCGGGTGAAGATCTCGGTGGTATCGGTGGTGCCGAACAACCGGGTGCCCACGGCGGCGTATTCCTCACGCAGCATCACCAATTCGGATAAGCCGAGTTCGTGGATCTCCTCCGCGCCCAGGTCGGGCAGGGTGGTGTGGCGGCGCAACTGTCGCTGGTAGATATCCTCGCCGTCGGCACCGAGCCAGCACAGACCGCATTTGTCATCGGAACGGGCGGCCGGACGCAGTTCGTCGGCCAGTACGTCCCGATAACGTTGGAAGGCAGGGCGAATCACATCGCGGGCGACCTCGGTGAGTTCGGCGCGCCAGGCCGCCTCCCAAGGCCAATCCGCCGGTCCGGCGAAGGTGGTGAACGGGTCGGTGGCGAGATCGGAGGCGAGGTAGCCGTCGAGCTGATTGAGTGAGCGCTCGATGGTGATGCGCGCGGGTGCGCGGCCCGCGGCCAGGCCGTTGCGGAACTGCTGGACCGCCTGGTCGAACATCGTGCCGAATCGCCGATACCGCTGCACCAGGGCGAGCGCGTTTTCCGGCTGCGGCGCGTTGGTCTGGGGGGCCATCATGAGCATTCCGGCGTGCACGCCGTCCATCTGGTCCGAGGCCAGTTCGGTCGGCCGCCACGCCAAATTATCGATGGCCGTATCCAATTCGGTCCGCAGCAGGCTGCGGGTGACCCGGTCGTCACCGCTCAGCCTTTCGCCATCGAGGCCGACGACCTGATCGCGCAGCTCGCGCAGGGTCGTCAGCAGCCGCTGCTGGGCCTCGGACGACAAGTCCTCGATGCGGTCATCGAAGCGGTGGTCGCCGAGCAGAGTAGCCGTGCTCGGCGCGGCCGCCAGCACGCTGTCCCAGTAGCGGTCGGCCAGATTCGTGAGTTCGTCGTGCCCGTCCATGATCGCCATCATGCCTCGAGGCGTCCATGGACGGGCCCGACTTGTCGCCGACTCTTATCCCACGCCCAGGTAGGCCGACTTCACCGCGGGATCGGTGAGCAGCTCCCCGCCGATACCACTCTTGGTGACCCCACCGGTCTCCAGGATGTAGGCGCGATCGCTACGGGTCAGCGCCTGCTGGGCGTTCTGCTCCACCAGCAGTACGGTGGTGCCCTGCTGGTTGATCTCGCTGATGATCCGGAAGATCTGCTGAATCACCATGGGCGCCAGGCCCATCGACGGTTCATCGAGCAGCAGCAGGCGCGGGCGGGCCATGAGCGAGCGGCCGATGGCCAGCATCTGCTGCTCACCGCCGGAGAGCGTGCCGCCGACCTGCTTGCGCCGCTCCGACAGCCGCGGGAACAGTTCGAAGACCCATTCCAGCGTTTGACCGTATTCCACCTTCTGCTTGAAAGCCCTACCGTAGCAACCCATATCGAGGTTCTCCTGGACCGTCATACCGGGGAAGACACCCCGGCCCTCCGGTGCCTGGATCAACCCGTGCGTGACCCGCTCGTGCGCCTTCATCTGGGTGATATCGCGGCCCTCGAACTTGATCTTGCCGCGAGTCAGCGGCAGCAGACCCGACAGCGCACGCATGGTGGTGGTCTTGCCCGCACCATTCGCACCGAGCAGCGTGACCAGCTCACCCTCCGCCACACGCAGCGAAACCCCGTGCAGCGCTTGAATTCTGCCGTAGTTGACCACCATATCGTCGACCTCGAGCAGCGGCGGCGCTTGGCTGAAGTCACGGGCCGCGGGCTCGACGGGTGCGGCCGGTTCGGCGGCGGGCGGTTCCGGTTCGACCACTTCGGTTGTGGCGGTGACCTTTTCGGCCGCGGCACCCTCGGTATCGGGGACACCGAGGTAGGCCGCGATCACATCCGGGTTGTCGCGGATCTCCGCGGGCAGCCCATCGGCGATCTTGCGACCGAACTCCAGCACCACGATTCGATCCGTGACACCCATGACCAGGCGCATATCGTGCTCGATCAGCAGCACGGTGAACCCGTCGTCACGGATCTTGCGGATCAGATCCATCAGCGCCGACTTCTCGCTCGGATTGAACCCGGCGGCGGGCTCGTCCAGGCAGAGCAGTTTCGGCTCGGTGGCCAGCGCGCGGGCGATCTCCAGTCGGCGCTGATCGCCATAGGAGAGATTGCGTGCCTTCTCCACCGCACGCGGTGCGATACCGACGAATTCGAGCAGGGCCATGCCGCGCTCGATCGCGTCCTTCTCCTCGCTGCGATGCCGCGGGGTGCGGAAGATGGCACCGGGCACCGAGGTCTTATGCCTGGCGTCGGTGCCGACCACCACATTTTCCAGCGCGGTCATCTCACCGAAGAGCCGCACATTCTGGAAGGTGCGCGCGATTCCGAGCCGGGTGATCTCATTGCGCTTGGTCTTCGTCAGCGGTTTGCCGTCGAAATACACCAGCCCCGAGGCCGGTTTGTAGACACCGGTAATGGCGTTGAAGCAGGTCGTCTTGCCCGCGCCATTGGGTCCGATCAGTCCGAGGATTTCGCCGCGGCGGATCTCGAAGCTGACCTTGTCCAATGCGGTCAGACCGCCGAACTTCACCGTGAGCTCATCGGTGCGCAGCAGAGGCGCACCCACCGCGGTTTCGATTTCGCGGTGTGGCGCAACCACATCCGCGACGACCTCGGCATCGGCGAGCACCGGGATCACGGCGGTGACATCGACCTCACCCGCGCTCTCGACCTCCGGCGGAGCCGCATAGCCGGCCGCCATATCCTCATTGTCGAACAGGGCGTCACCCGCGCCGGGCCCGGTCATTGTCCTGCTCCGATCAATTCACGCTCGGCCGGTTTGCGCACGGCCTGATACACCTGCCTACCGAAGGTGAGCAGCTTCTGCCGCACCGGGAACAGACCCTGTGGCCGCAGAATCATCATGACCACCAAGGTAATTCCGAAGTACATGTACTTGAGGTCACCGAGGGACTGCGCACCGCCGACGCGGAACAGCAATACGCTGCCGAGCAGCAGCGCTCCCATGACGCCGGTGACCACCATGCCCGCGATACAGCCGCGCCGCGGCCACGGGCTCAGATCGTCGCTCTTGTATTTCCAGACGACGACCAACCCGACGAAGACCAGCACATCGATCGCCAACAGGATGTATCCGGTGGACTCATTGCTCACCAATTTCACCGACTGCAGCCGCGCCGGCAGATAGGCGATGATGAACGCGCCGAAGATGACGCCGAGCTTATTGCCCTGACCACCGATGACGACCGCGCACAGGAACAGCATCGAGTTGATGATGTTGAACCCGGTCGGGCTGATGAACTGAACCTGTCCGGCGTAGATCGCACCGGACATGCCGCCGACCGCGGCACCGATCAAAAAGGCCCACAGCTTGAACTTGAAGGTCGGCACGCCCATGATCTCGGCGGCATCCTCGTCCTCGCGGATGGCCACCCAGGCGCGGCCGACCCGGCTGCGTTCCAGATTGCCGACGATCAGCAGCACGATGATCACCAGCACCATCGCGAACCAGTACCACCAGGTGCCATAGCTGGCCCGGTCCAGCAGATTCGCGCTATCGGCATTGCCGCTGTTACCGCCGGAGAAGACGCCCTCCGGCTTGCTGTCGGATTCGCCGAAGTGCGGGAAGGCGACACCGGACAGACCAAGGCTGCCATTGGTGATGTCGGAGAGATTGTCGGCGAGCAACCGGACGATCTCACCGAAGCCCAGGGTGACGATCGCCAGATAGTCACCGCGCAGCCGCAGCGTCGGGGTGCCGAGGATGATGCCGGAGATGGCCGTCACCGCGACCGCGATCGGCAGACAGGCCATCCAGGCCCAGGTCGGATTCAGCCAGCCGCCATCGGTCTGATTCCACGGACTGTTGGGACTGGTGAGCAGGCCGACGGTATAGGCGCCGATGGCGTAGAAGCCGACGTAGCCGAGGTCGAGCAGACCCGCCTGTCCGACGACGACATTCAGGCCGATGGCGATCAGCGCGTACATCGCGACCTGCGCCATGACCAGGCCGAAGTTATAGCCGGGCGTATCGAGCAGCGGCGGCGGGAACAGCGGAAGCAATGCGAGCAGAATGAGAATCGGCACGCCGACGCCCCATTGCGCGGGGCGGCTCAGGCCGTCCCACCAGGTCCGAATCGAATCGCCGACACCATGTCTCGGCGCTGCCGCCTTCGGCTGCTCCGGCGTCTCCGGCGACGGAGCATCGGGTGTCTTGGTCAGGTCGGTCATGCGCGGGCCCTCCCGAGGCTCTCACCGAGGATGCCGGTCGGGCGCACCATCAGCACCAGCACCAGCACAACGAAGGCGACGACATCTCGCCATTCCGAGCCGAGCAGCGATTGGCCGTACTGTTCCACCACACCGAGCAGGATGCCGCCGAGCAGCGCACCGCGCAGATTGCCGATGCCACCGAGCACCGCGGCGCTGAATGCCTTGATGCCGAGGATGAATCCGCCGGAGTAGATGATGCCCTGCGGAATCTTGATCGCGTAGAGCAGCGCGGCCGCACCCGCGAGCACGCCGCCGATGAAGAACGTCAGCATGATGACCCGCTCCCGCGAAACGCCCATCAGCGTTGCGGTATCAGGATCCTGCGCGACGGCGCGAATGCCGCGCCCGAATTTGGTCCGGTTGATCAACACCTCGGTCACAATCGCCAGCGCGATCGCGGCCAGCACGATGAGCACCTTGATGTTGTCGATGTCGGCACCGAAGAAGCTGAACTGCACGCTCGGCTCGACCAATTTGACCGGCTGCTGTGCGTTGGTGCCACCGAGTTTGGGATTGATCTTCGGCAGGATGAAGTGCACGAACTCCTGGATCACGAACGACATGCCGATCGCGGTGATCAGGAAGCTGAGCGGTTTGGCCCCGCGTTTACGCAACGGCCGATAGGCCACGCGCTCCAATCCGACTGCGGCGCCACCGGATACCAACATGCCGATGATCATCGCGAGCGCGAGATAGACGACGGTCAGGACTATGCCCTGGGTGTACACGTCGGGATTCGCCACGAAGCCGAACAGCATGAGCCCGATCAATTGACCGAACATGCCGAGCATGAATATTTCCGAATGGGCGAAATTGATCAGCCGCAATACGCCGTAGACCAATGTATAGCCCACGGCGACCAAGGCATAAATTGAGCCGTAGGTCACCCCGTCGACGGTCAGTCGCCAGAAGTTATCGATCACCCCGTGGTAGTTGAAGTCGATCGATCCGCTGGCGAGTTGTACAGCGCCAGCCAATGCCGTTGATTTCATTCGTCTTGTGCCCTCATACTTCATTCGCCCACCGGACAGCGGCACACACGGGGGTTCACGACCCTCGTACGTGCCGCTGTCCAGGTTGTGGGGCTACTTGACCTCGTAGATCCAGATCAGCGCGTTGGACAATTCGCCGGTCGGATTCCACTTGTACTGACGCGCCAGACCGTTGCCGTCATAGGACCGCACGTATTCCAGCAGGTCGGGACGGGTCAGCTTACCGCCGTCGATGCCCTTGGCAAGGATCGTGGTCAGGTCGTAGCCCTCGACCGAGTAGACACCCGGCTCCTGACCGTTGAGGGCCTGGTAGTCCGCGGCGAACTTGTCCGGCGCCGGACCACACGGGCACGAGAGCACCGCACCCTTGGACGAGCTACCGGCCTGCGCGACGAACTGCGGGTCGTTGGTGCCGTCGGCGGAGACGAAGACCGCCTTCACGCCACCGGACTTCAGCTGCTGGGCCAGGGGCGCACCCTCGGAGTAGTAGCCGGAGTAGAAGACCGCGTCGGGCGCGGCGCTCGCGATCTTGGTGACCGTGGCGGAGAAGTCCTTATCGCCCTTCTTGATGCTGGCATTGCAGGACGCGTCGTTCGCGGAGCCGAGGCCCTCGACGATCGACTTGGCCAGACCGGTGCCGTAGTCGGTGTTGTCCTGGATGACGCAGACCTTCTTGTAGCCCGCGGTGTTGACCAGGTACTTACCGACGGACGGACCCTGCACGCCGTCATTGGCCAGACCGCGGAAGAAGCTGGTCCAGCCGTTCTGGGTCAGCGTCTCGTTGGTGGCCGATGAGGTCGTGGAGACCAGGCCCGCGTCGCTGAGGATCTTGCCGGTCGCCTTGGTCTCACCGGAGAACGCCGGACCGACCAGACCGATGACCGACTTGTCGTTGACGATCTGCGGGATGACCTGGGTGGCCTTCTGCGGGTCGCCCTCGGTGTCGAACTGCTTGAGTTCGATCTTGCAGCCCGGGTTGGCCTTGTTGTGCTTGTCCAGCGCGAGCTTGACGCCATCGACAATGTTGATGCCGAGGGCCGCGTCCGGACCGGTCAGCGCGCCCGCCATGGCGATCGATGTGCCGGCCGGACAGGTGGCCTTGCCATCACCGGCCGGGTCGGCGGCAGCGGAGCTGTCCGACTTCGGCACCTGCTTGCCGTTGGCGTCGATCTGCATGACCGGCTGAATCTTCAAACCACCGGCGCCACCAGCGCCGGAGGTGCCGCCCGAGCCGCTGTCGGTCGATTTATCGCTGCACCCCGTCAGCACGAGCGCGGCGGCGGCTCCTATGGCCAATGCGCCCCGCATCGAACGACTGCGCCATGTCGAACTAAGCACGTTTCACCTCTACGTCCTGTGCTCCCCCGGGCTCTCTCCGAGGAGGCCGACCACGTCAGCCCGGTCAGAACATAGCGTTGGTACGTTAGCTCCGCATCACATTCGGGTCATCCGATCGACATCGTTTCGAATTTTTCATCGCGATCCGGTTTCCGGGAAGTAAAATTTCCGACCTTGATCGGCCGGGGCGCACGGACCGTCCTACTTCGGGGCGAGATTTTCCAGCACTACCTCGGCTACCGCCTTCATGGTAGTGCGGCGGTCCATCGCCGTGCGCTGAATCCACTTGAACGCCTGCGGTTCTGATAATCCCTGGGTCTGCATGAGCACGCCCTTGGCCCGCTCGACGAGCTTGCGCGTCTCCAGGCGTTCGGCCAGATTGGCGACCTCGCTCTCGAGAGCGGTGATCTCGTGGAAGCGACTGGCCGCCAGTTCGATGGCGGGCACCAGATCCGATTTTGTGAACGGCTTGACCAGATAGGCCATCGCACCGGCATCGCGGGCCCGCTCGACCAGGTCACGCTGACTGAACGCGGTCAGAATCACCACCGGCGCAACGCGTTTCGAGGCGATCTCGGCCGCCGCGTCGATACCGTCGCGGCGCGGCATCTTCACATCCATGATGACCAGATCCGGCCGGTGCTCCACCGCCAGATCGACCGCCTGCTGGCCGTCGCCCGCCTCACCGACAACCTGATAGCCCTCTTCGGTCAGCATCTCCACCAGATCCATACGGATGAGCGCCTCGTCCTCCGCGACGACGACCCGCTTGGCCCCGGCGTCCCGCTTCGTGCCGGCGCCCCCTGCTGTGTTGCTCATAGGTAGACCCCTCTGGTTCCGATGCCGTGTCCCCGACACGCGAAAAGGTGGCCGTGGTCGTACCGGTCCATCGACCCACCGTCGCTATCGAGTGCTGTAAAGACTACCTTTCAGTTCCGCATACAACCCATATACCCTGCGCAAACGGGGCGACGATCACTCTCGAGCCAACCCATTCGTGTTTTTCGACAGTCACCCGCTATGCTTTCTCACCGTGCGCCGATTTGGCGGAACTGGCAGACGCGACGGTCTCAAAAACCGTTGTCCGAAAGGACGTGTGGGTTCGAGTCCCACAATCGGCACCAACTCGAGAACGGCCCATGCCCATAGGGAGCATGGGCCGTTCTCTTTGGCGGTGGTCATGGCCGCTACCCGGGGGTGGTCGTCGAACCGAAGCTTCGCCTGGGCCGTTGTTCCTGCATAGGGTTGCAAGTAGGCGCCCTGGTTGCGGAGGTTGCGACATGCGGGTGAACAGGACCACCGTCGACCTGTCCGGGTATCCGGATCTGGTCGTCATCTATCTCGGGATGCGGGTGCGCAAGCCACGCGGCATGCTGCGATTGCTCGGCCTCGGCCCGAAACTCTATCGGTCGCACCAGGATCGCCCGGATGGGCTGTTATCGCACGAGGACGTGATCTGGTCGCTGTTCCCGCCGCATTGGGGGGCGCGGCAGTATTGGCGGGACCTGGATTCGCTGGAACGCTGGACACGCTCAGCGCCGCACCGGGATTGGTGGCAGAAGTTCCTGCACGACTCCGGTGGGACCGGGTTCTGGCACGAGGCCTACTTCATGCGCGGCGGGATCGATGCGATGTACGACGATATGACGGGAACCTCGGGGCTGCCGCGATTCGCGCCCGTCGTCGCCTCGCGCGGCAGGAGGTTCTCGACCCGGGGGCGGGTGAACAACGAAGACGCCAAGGCGGCGCCGGTGGTTGCCGAATCCACCTACTACTCAGCGGAGTCCGACTGAGACGGGCCGAATCGGTTCCCAAACGTGGCGATACCGTGATGGTTGAAATCGGTTGTGCCGGGGTAACTTCAGCACGACGCCCAGACCTCGATTACCGATCGGCCGACTACCGGCAACGCGCATCGAGCGTCTCTCTGAATACCGGGGCGTACTTCGTGTACGGCAATTGACCAGCAGATGAATAAGTGCTCGTCGGGCTGTGATTCCGCGTCGACGGCCTTCTGGTCGGCGCTCGCGCGGCTTACCGTATCGGCATGCACGTCCTGTTCGTCTGCAACGGCAATGTCTGCCGTTCGGTGATCGCCGAGCGGCTCACCCGCGCCGTAGCGGTCGAATACGATCTGCCCGGACTCACCGCCGAGAGCGCGGGAACCCGTGCGCTGGTGGGATTTCCGGTGGAACCGCTCGCGGCACGCGCCATCGAGGGACTCGGGGCCAATGCCGACAATTTCCGGGCGCGCAAGCTCAAGCCGGAGCTGATCGACCGTGCGGACCTGGTACTCGCCATGACCGAACAGATCCGGGATCAGGCGGCGGGGATGGGCTTCGGCGCGGGGTCACGGACTTTCACACTGCTGGAGGCGCACCGCATCGCCAAGGTGACCGGGGCGGATACGATCGCGGATCTGCACCGCGCCCGCCACGATCTCGCGCTGGTCGGCCGGGAGAACATCGCCGATCCGGTCGGCCTGTCGGAATCCGCGTTCTGCCAAGTTGGTGACCAGATCGCCGATGCGCTGGTGCCACTGCTGCTGGCGTTGGCTCCGCACGAGCAGGCCAGGCCGGTCGAAGACGAGCGCGGCGGCCTCGTCGTACAACCCGGGTCGGCGCCCGCGCCGCTGGCAGCCTTTCTTGCCGCCCAGCGGATCAGGTGACACGCAGGGCGCAGTGTCCAAGTGATAGCGAGAGGGACTACACTCCCCCTGCGCGCATGCGCCCGCTTCCACGGATAGCTTCCGCCGTTGATGGTTCGACACACGACAGGAATCAGACATGCCGAAACGAATTTCGGATGTTTCGCTCCATGTTTATGTCACACCGGAAACCCTCGATCGCGTCGTCGATTCGGTACGCGAGGTGGTGGACGACCACCTCCAGGACCGCGATGTCTTCGCCTGGCGCTTCACCCTCCCCGTCGAGCCCGATGCGCCCGAGCACATCCTGCTCGAAACCCAGTGGCGGGTAGACCATCCCGGCCAGGAGCCCAGTACTCGGCACACCTATGAGATCGCACTCAGCCTGGTCGGTGCCCCGCGCGATCTGACCGCGCCGAGCCTGGCCGCGCTGGAAAAGCGACTGATGTTGGAAACCGCAAGCTGCCCAACGGATCTGGAGATACCACGAACCATCCGGGTGCAGCGCCGCGACAGCTTCGACTTCGAAACCGAGCGCGAACGATTCCGCCTACCCGGGCCTTAGAACGCAGAAGTCGGACGACACGCAGTTCCATTCCGGCTCTGCGTCATACGTTTTGGGTCATGCGTTTCGGGCGTACCCGATTGTTACCCATGTGCTCGCGAAATCAGTTGGCACTGTCCGCGAACACATGGGCACCAGCCTCATCCGCGGGATGGGAAGTGCCGGATGACACCTTCCTGCACGGTGGTGGCGAGCAATTCGCCACTGCGCGAGAAGAATCGGCCGGTTGCCAGGCCACGTGAACCGGCGGCCACCGGGGATTCGGTGGCGTAGAGCGCCCAGTCATCGAAGCGGAACGGGCGGTGGAACCAGATCGAATGGTTGATCGTCGCGGCCACGATGCGGTCCAGACCCCAGGACAGGCCATGAGTGGTGATGATCGAATCCAGCACTGTGGTGTCGGACGAATAGCCGAGCGCCGCAACGTGGATCAGCGGATCATCGGGCAGCCTGCCATCGGTGCGCATCCATACGCGGTTGTGGTTGAGCCGCTCCCCCGTGCCCTTCAGGATCCAGGCGGGGTCATTGGTGTAGCGCATATCGATCGGACGCGGCGCCTTGATGAACATCTCCAGCTTGTCCTCCAAGCCTTCGAAGCTCTCCTCGACGCGCGGCAGCGTCTCCGGATCAGGCACCTCCGGCTGGGCGTGCGCGTGCTCGAGCCCCTTGCCCCAATCCTGGAACGCGGCGAGCATGACGAACAGCTCCTGATCGTCCTGGGTCGCGGTGACGGTGCGGTTGGCCAGGGAACGCCCGTCACGATGGCGGTCGACCCGGTATTCGATCGGCTTCTTCACATCGCCGCCGCGCACGAAATGCGCATTGACCACGTGCAGCGGCCGGTCGCCGTCGACCGTACGTCCGGCCGCCATGATCGCCTGCGATACGAGCTGACCGCCGAATGTGCGGCTCCAGACCTTCTCCGGATGCTGGCCGACGAAGACGTCCTCGTCGACCTGTTCCAGATCCAGCAGTTCGAGCAGCACATCCAGGTCGGAACCCGCCGTTGCGGCACCAAGGCCGACGGCGCCACCTAGCGAAGCACTCACCTAATGGTCCTCCTCACCGATACGGTGCACATGGATCAGATTGGTGGAGCCGACAGTACCGGGCGGGGAGCCTGCCACGATTACCACCAGATCACCTTTTTGGTATCGCTCCATGGACAGCAGTGCTACATCCACCTGGTGGATCATCGCATCGGTGCTGTCCACCGTCGGGACAATGAAGGTTTCGGTGCCCCAAGTGAGCGACAGCTGGCTGCGCACCTCGGGAAGAGGGGTAAACGCCAGCAACGGCAGCGGGGTGTGCAAACGGGCCAGGCGGCGAACCGTATCGCCGGACTGGGTGAAGGCGACCAGCGCCTTGGCATTGAGCCGCTCGCCGATATCGCGGGCGGCATAGGAGATGACACCGCGCTTGGTGCGCGGCACATGGGTCAGCGGTGGTACCCGGGTGGATTCGGTCTCCACGGCGTGCACGATCCGGGCCATGGTGCGCACCGTTTCGATCGGGTACGCGCCGACCGAGGTCTCACCGGAGAGCATCACCGCATCCGCACCGTCGAGCACCGCATTGGCCACATCGGAGGCCTCGGCGCGGGTCGGGCGGGAGTTCTCGATCATCGACTCCAGCATCTGGGTGGCGACGATGACCGGCTTGGCATTCTCCCGAGCCATTTGGATGGCGCGCTTCTGCACGAGCGGCACCTGTTCGAGCGGCAGTTCGACACCGAGGTCACCGCGGGCCACCATGACCGCGTCGAAGGCGAGCACGATGGCCTCGAGGTTGTCGATGGCCTCGGGCTTCTCCAACTTGCCGATCACCGGGACGCGGCGCCCGACGCGATCCATCACGTCGTGTACCAGCTCGACGTCCGAGGGCGAGCGCACGAAGGACAGCGCGATGAAGTCGACGCCGAGCTTGAGCGCGAATTCGAGATCCTCGATGTCCTTCTCGGAGAGCGCGGGCACCGAGACGTCCATGCCGGGCAGCGAGACGCCCTTGTTATTGCTGACCGGACCGCCCTCGGTCACCCGGCAGACGACGTCGTTGCCCTCGACCCGGGTGACCGTGACGCCGACCTTGCCGTCGTCGATGAGCAGGCGCCCCAACCACCGTCTAACCAATAAGTGACTTCTAAGTTTTCGAATAAATCTAAAATGTAAAATAAGTTTTCTTCTGTTACGTCATTTTTTTTCAT
>NZ_JBEXLC010000056.1:0-53603 GCF_040609795.1 Nocardia sp. NPDC004604 | reverse complement strand
CTGCGCGCCGCGGTCGGTCCGTCTCGGGATCCATCATCGCGTTGAGGACCAGGTTGACCATGCCGTCGCCGCCCGCCGCCACAATGACATCGGGTGCTTCCGACTCGAAACTCGCGCGCACCACCTTCGCGGCTTGCGCTGCGTCGCTGGGCATTTCGACGGTGAGGTCGGTATCCCGTTCGCGCAAGGCATGTTCGACCGGACGCCACCGCTGTAGGGCCGTCCCGGCATTGGACTGTGGATTCAGGACGACGAGCATTTAATCCTCCTCGATACCCAGCCACTCGCGCAGCCGAGGCCAACCCCCGGTGCTTACTAGACTGGTAGCCGAACAGTCTTGTGGGACAGCCGATTCCAGCACATTCACCAGAAAGACGGGGATCCCGATTCGCGCCGCTGGCGCATCATTGGCGGCGTCATTGCCGATCATCACGCACTCCCCCGGCTCCGCGCCGAGCCGAGCCAGCAGTTCTCGGTAGAACTCGATGCGTGGCTTCGAACGGCGCATATTCTCGCCGCTGGTGCGAAAGGTGAAAACCGACGGGTCGTAGCCGCCCCAACCCAGCCGAGTGACGACCGTGCTGTCCGGCCACAGCGGATTGGTCGCGACCACCTGCACGGTGCCCGCCTCCCGGAGCCGGGCCACCGTATCCAGCGCCCACGGCTCGGGCGGAAAGCACTGGCGCAGGCGCGGAAAGCCCGTCTCCGCCAAGGTCTTCAGTTGCGTCGCGACGGCATCTGGTGCGACGCCGAGCCGGTCGGCGAGCAGTCGCACCATGAGTTCGGTATTGGTGTGCTCGGTGTCGTTGGCGCGCACTTGCTTCAGCACGCCGTAGAGGACGCGCAGAAACCGATGCCGCGGGGTCAACTCGCGGAATACCTGTGCGGCTGCCAGCGGCATGAGCGTTTTGAACCGGCGCCGGTGCAGTCGCACCAGGGTGCCGTCCAGGTCCCACAGCACCGTCCGATATCCGGACCCGCCTCTTTGGGATGCTGTGTGCCCATCCGCCGCCCGACCATCGCCCCGCATCGGGCCGTTTCGCGACGCGGTACGCCCACCCGCCACCCGGCCACCACCCCGCATCGGGTCGCTGCGCGACGCTGTATTCATTCCTGGCTGTCCAGAACCGCTTGCAGATCGTCTCGGGTCAGGCCGAGCTGCGCCGCGTATTCATCAATGCCGGGACGCTCGGCCGCGCTCGTACCGATGCCCGCCCGGCTCGCCAGTTCCGAACCATAGGCGGCACCGAGATCGAAGACCGTCTTGGCCAGTGCCGCCGGAAACAGCCAGCGGCCGAGGTCACGCTGGAATACCCGGGTCAGGCGGTACGGAGCAGCGATCCGCGCACCGAGGTCGGATAGCGCCGATGGGTCGCGCAGCGAACTCATCTTGCGCGCCTCCGCGCCGGGCACCAGCAGCAGATCAGACCACAGCCGCGCGAAGCTGCCGCGCTTCTCCGCGGCGACCGCGGTCATATTGAATTCGGTATAGGCCTTCTCGATGCGCGAGGTGTGGGTCGAGCGGCTGCGCAGCAGAGCGTGGATATCGGCGGTCTTACGCGCGGTGTCATAGCGGGTGAAGCGGTTGACCTTCGGGGCGATCCAGCCGACCACAGCCGCGAATTCGGGGACCGGGACGAGCCGATCGGCCAGCGAAAGGGCGTGGTATATCAGGTTTTCGCTGCCGGCCTTGGCGATTTCACCGGCGAGCAGGTCGTAGTCGAGACCGGTCGCATAGCGCGCCAGATTCCAGATATCGGCGAGTTCGCGCACGCCGGTCTTGTAGTAGGGCAGGTGGATGCCGAGGTGGTGCAGATTGTCCTCGTGTGACATGGCCCAGGCGGGCACACCGTAGAAGTCGATGCGCCGCACCCGGTTCCAGATGGCGGCGTAGTCGATGGTGTACGGGGCCAACGGGGTGATCAGGCCCCAGTGCGTGCCGACGACCAGCGCACCGTCACGGGAGACGAACGACGGCAGGTGGTGGGAGCGTTCGGCGCGTACCTTGGGCGCCTTGCCGAGCAGTTCCGAGGTGGCGAAAAGGCCGAGCTCCCGATAGATCTCGATGACGGTGTCGACCTGGTCGAGTTCGACGAGGATGTCGAGGTCGTTCATGCGCTTGTAGCGCGGGTCGTGATAGATCTCCGTCGAGAACAGCATGCCCTTGAGCACGACACAGCGCACACCGCGTTCGTCGAAGCGGCGCAATAGCTCGAGGGCACCGGCCAGACGCCGATCGTTGACGGCGGCAATGTGATCGGTCACGCCCGCGAAATGCGCGCGCACCAATTCGGGTACCAGCTCGTAGAGGTTTTCGGATTCCAGGCGGCGCTGCACCAGCGGGACGGTCGCATTGACCTTCGCCAGCTCGAAAACCTCGGCCCAATTGGTGATCTCATGGGCGAGCTTCGCCAATTGCGACCGCTCGTCGGGGCTCGGCTCGGCCAGTGCGGCGTGCACCAGCAGGCGCTCGGAAGCCGTTGCACCAGTGGCGATCTCGATTCCGGTCATATCAGCGGATTCCTTCGTATTCGGTGGTGCCGATCTGTTCGGGATGGAAGCCGAAACGGCGCGCAACGGTCGAGATCTTTGCCAGCGCGAAATCCAACTGCTCCCGGCTGAGGGTGGCCATCATGCTGACCCGCAGTCGCTGCTGTTCGCGTGGCACGGCCGGGAATTCGACGCCATTGACGAAGACGCCCTCGGCGTGCAGCGCGGCCACCACCTCGGCAACGGCCAGATGCTGCGGCACGAGAATCGGAATGATCGCGGTCTGCGGATCGACCGCGAAGCCCATTCGCCGCAGTTCCCGCACGAAATAGTCGACATTGTCGTGCAATTGGCGGATGCGCTCGGGATGCGCGTCGATGAAATCGATGGCGGCGAGCACCGAGGCGACCACCGCGGGCGCCAGCGATGCCGAGAACATGTAGGACCGCGCGAAGAAGCGCAGCGTATCGACCAGATCCTTGGAACCGGCGACGAAGCCGCCGGTGGTGGCGAACACCTTCGAGAACGTGCCCATATAGAGCTCGACCGATCCGGGCCCCATGCCGAAATGTTCGGCGGTGCCATGACCTTTCGCACCGAGGACACCGGTGCCGTGTGCGTCGTCGATGGCCAGCCAGGCTCCGAACGAATCGCACAGCGCCCGGATCTCCGGCAGCGGCGCGATATCACCGTCCATCGAGTACACGCCCTCGACGGCGACCACGATATTCGCGCCCGGATTGCGCCAGCGGATCTGCATCAGCCGGTGCCGCAGATGCCGAAGGTCATTGTGGTCGAAGGCCATCGAGCGGACCCGGCCGAGCTGGATGCCGTCGTAGAGGCTGGCGTGGCTCTGCTCGTCGTAGAGCAGGATGTCGCCATTGCGCAGCAGACCGGTCACCCAGCCGACATTGGCGGCATAGCCGGAGGAGAAGACCAGCGCTGATTCGCAGCCCTTGGTCTCGGCGAGACGTTCCTCGAGTCGCCGATGCACCGAGGTGGTGCCGTTAAGCAGCGGCGGTCCACCATGGCCGACACCGAATTCCCGAATGGCGCGGACGGCGGCCTCGACGATCTCGGGTTCATTGCCGAGCCCCAGGTAGTTGTTCGAGCCCAGCATGATCAGGTCGCGGACCGCACCGCCGTCGGGATCGCGCACCTGCACGACGGGTCCGGCCGGTCCGGTGATCTCGCGCAGCACGAACCCGGTGCCGCGCGCATTCGCGACATAGGGCCGGAACTCCTCGAAGCGCTGTTCGAAGGTGTGTGCGGCGGGATCGAGATAATGTTCGAGGCTGAAGTTCTCGCCGTGCCCAGCACCGCTCTGGTGTGGGACGGCCGCAGTGGAAGTCATGAGCTGTGTTCCTGAACGATGGTTGCGGTTCCGGCCTTGCCGTCGAGAATCAGCACATCCCCGGTGGCGACCAGGCGGGTGACGCCCGGAACGCCGACGACGGTGGGGATGCCGAGTTCGCGGCCGATAATGGCGGTGTGCGAGAGCGGACTGCCCTTCTCGCTGACCAGTCCCCCTGCGGCCACCATCAGGAAGACCCAACCGGGATCGGTGCTGGCGGCCACCAGGATCTGCCCGTCGACGACCACATCCGGCTCCGGTGTGGTCAGCACCAATGCCGGAGCTTCGACTCGGCCCGGCGCGCAGCCGATTCCGTGCAGCACACTGCCGGAATCGCCGGTCGGGGCCGGATGTTCGAAGGACGGATCATTGATGCCGACGGCCGCGATGCCTGCCGTGACGATCCGTGTCGGCAACTCCTCGGTGCGCCAGCGCTCGTGGTCGCGTTTGCGGGTGGCCACGGTGCGCGCGGCATCGGTATCGATGGCGGTGCCCCGGGTCAGTGCCGCGATCTCCTCGTAGGTGAGCCAGAAGATATCGCGCGGATCGTCGAGCAGTCCCGCCGCGTACATTTGCCTGCCGTATTCGCGGAACACCCGCTTCACCAGGCCGAATGAGCGGCTGCGGCCAAGGCGCATATTCTCGCGCTGCTTGACATGCTCGCGTGCACGGCCGAGTGCGAACCGGAATGCCATCCGCTGCACGAACTTTCCGCGGAACAGTGCCGCCGCGCTGGCCTCGGCCTCGCGCCGGATCAGCTTCTCGCGCGCCGCCATCTCGTCGATGTTCTGACCGCCACGCAGATAGTTGCGCAGCATCGGCACCAGCCGCTCCGGATGTTCGCCCAGCGGGTCGGTCTCCAGCTTCAGCTCATCGACGGTGCGGTCGCCGAATAGCGCGATATGGCGCAGGCATGCCGCACGGAATTCGGCGAATCCGCTTTGCGCCAGAGCTTTCCACACTTCCTGCGGCTCCAGCGGGCCCTCGAACAGTTCGCGCAGCGCGGCATCGGACCGGACCGTTGCGGTCAAAGCGAGTGCGGAGCGCACCGGGTCGACGCTGTCGACCCCCTCTTCGCCGCAGAACAATTCGTTGCGCAGTGTGCTGGCGGCGGTCTCGGTGAGACCTTCGCGTTCCAGCAGCAGTCCGACAGCGTGGAACATCTGCTGGGCCAGGAAGTCATTGAAGATCTGCACGGCATAGGCGGGCACCAGTTCGTGCAGGCAGCGCTCCATCCACTCCAGTAGCGCCTCCGGATCCCGTTCCCGCTCCGGCGTATCCGGGGCGAGGCGGCGGTCCAGATCGGCGGTGAAGGATTGCAGCTCGGTGAAGAACGCGCGCAGTCGGCGCGGCAGGCGCAACCAGCCGACGGTGATAATGGCGGCGATGCGCAGCCGGAGCAGATACATCTTCGCCCGTGCCAGTCCGCGCTTCGGTGCGGCAGGACGCTGATAGCGGTTCTCGATATTGAGGGCCGCCTCCCAGCCCTCGATGGCGAACTCCATGCCGGGAATCTGCAGGAACAGCCGGTACCAGTTGCTGATGTTGTAGTAGATGCGGCCGTGGGCGGTGCCGACCAGATATGGGTACAGGCTCGCGGCATTGCGGTCGACGATCGCGTCGCTCGCGCCGAAGTCCCTGTGGCAGGCCCGGAATACCTGTTCGTAGGCATTGCGCAGGATGGAGAAGGTGAGCGGGGTGGACAGGCCGGGGTAGGACTCGGCCACATTGACATTGTCGAAGATAGTTTCGCGCGCGCCCGTCGCGGTGATCGGACGTGCCTGGAGCAGGTACAGCACCCCGCCAGCGTCATAGGCCCATTCGACATCCTGTGGGGTGCCGAAGGTTTCGGCCAATGCCGTCGCGGTGTCGACGAGTTCGACCACTCGAGCGTCGGTGAGGGCTTGCTCGGTGACAGCGGTCATCTGTTCGATGACCGTGCCGGAACCATCGGCGGCCACCACTCTGCTCTGCTTCTCGGCGACCGAACGGGACACGATCGTGCGTGCGGCAGTATCGACGAAATAGGTGTCACACTCGACGGTTCCGGCGACCACCCCTTCCCCGAGTCCGAGCGCGGCAGAGACCACGGCCTCGGCCGGATCGCCGGTCTGCGGATTGCAGCTGAAGACGACACCGGATACCGCACTGTCGACCAGCACCTGAACCAGGACGGCACAGTCGATCTCAGCGTTGTCCAGACCGCGGTGCGCCCGGTAGAACAGCGACCGCTCCGAATACGCGGAGGCGAGAACCTCCAGCACCGCCCCGGATACCTCCGCGGGAGCGATATTCAGCAGCGTATCGAGCTGACCCGCGAAGGAATCGGTCGCCGAATCCTCACCGCTCACCGAGGAGCGTACGGCCAGCCGGGCACCGGACTGCGACGTGCGATCGACGATTTCGCCGACATCTGCGTCGAGTTCGGTTCGGATATCCGCCGGTATCGCCGTGGCGAGGATGAGCGCGCGGATCTGCGCCGACACCGCACGCAGCGCGGCCGGATCGGTGTGGTCGAGCGAATCGAGTTCCGCGGCAATGGATCCGCGGATCGGTTCGAGTATGCGAGCGCAGGCCGCGGAGCTGAGCACCACGAAGGGCGGCACCCGATATCCGGCCGCCACCAGCCTGGCAAGGTTCGCCGCCTTGGCGCCGACCTGGGTCGTCAGCGTGGCATCGGCGGCCAGTGCGATGTCGCGGACTGTTGTGCCGACGGCTGCTCCGGGCTCAGCTGCCACCTGTTCGCCGCCTCTCATAGAATCGCTTTGCGAAGCTGTACGCCCACCCGTCACCCGGCCACCACCCCTCATCGAATCGCTGTGCGATGCTGTACGCCCACCCGTCACCCGGCCACCACCCCTCATCGAATCGCCGTGCGATGCTGTGCTCATTGGGCGGCCTCCTGCATGGGCTCGGCCGTCGGCGCGGCGGGCGCACGCGGGGTGAGCCGCACCAGTACCGGATCGGGGGTATTGGAGATCTCGGGGTTCTCCCGCACCCGCATGCCGTTGACGAGTTCGATGTCATAGCGGGCCAACAGCATCGCGATGCCGACCCGCACCTCCGTCAGCGCCATATGCTGGCCGACGCACAGATGTGCGCCCCAGCCGAACGGGAAGTAGCGGAACGGCGGGCGGGCCTTGGTCTGTTCCTTGGTGAACCGGTCGGGATCGAAGGTCAGTGGGGAATCCCAGAATTCGGGAAGTCGGTGATTGACGAACGGGCTGATCACCACGATCGCGCCCGGTCGCAGATCGAAGCGGTCGAAACTGTCCGGCTCCAGTGCGGTGCGGCTGAACGCCCACGCGGGTGGGTGCAGGCGCATCGCCTCATCGATCGCACGACCGGTCAACTCCAGCGCGGGCAGCGCGCGGCCGACATCGTCGGTCAGCGCCAGCGCGACATCGACTTCATCACGCACGCGGGCGAGCACGGCCGGGTTGCGGCACAGTTCGTAGATCGTCCACGCCATCGCACCGCCGGTTGTCTCGTGTCCGGCGAGTAGGAAGGTGAGCACCTCGTGTCGCAGTTGCTCATCGTCCATCGCGTGTCCAGCGTCATCGCGCGCCGCGAGCAGCCGCGCCAGCAGGGACGTCGCGTCGACCTCGGCGGCCCGATGCCGCTGGATCACGCTGTCCACCACGCGATGCAGCCGTTCGAGCACACCTTGGAAGCGCCGATTGGCCGGAGTCGGCACGCTCGGTGGCACCTGGATGGGTGCGGACATATGCCGCATCACCCACGAAACACCCTCGCGCACATCGTCTTCGATCTGTGGTAGCACGCCGTCGATATCGGCGCCAAGGACCGCACGGCACACCACATCGGCCGCGAAGCCCATTACCTCGGGAACCAGGTCGAAGGCCGCACCGCCGGCCGCGTAGCCGTCGAGCCGGTCCAGCATCCGCTGCCCGCACTGCTGCATCAGCGGAATCTCGGTATCGACATGGCGGCGCGAGAAGGCCGGTTTGATCAAGGCGCGCTGACGCTTCCACAGTTCGCCGCCGCTGGTGAGCAGGCCGGGTCCGAGCAGATGGTTCAGGCTCTGGTAGCTGATCCCCTTCTCGTACTTGGCCGCATTGGTGACCAGCACCTGGTTGATATGGTCCGGCTCCACCAGCAGGTGCAGTTGCTGGTGCACCAGGCGCAGCCGGACGCTGCCGCCGTGCGCGACCGCCTGCTCGTAGAACAGCGCGAGCGGGTCGGCGCGGTAGTCCGGATACGCGCCGAGCGGATGCCGCAGCGTCGGACCGGCGAGTCGACGGCCACATTCGCTCATGCCGCTCCCCCGGCGCCGACCAGATCTTCCTCGACCAGGAACAGTCGCCGGGCCTCCGCGCGCTGTACCTTGCCGCTGGTGGTTTTCGGGATGCTGCGCGGCGGCACCACCCGAACACCGGCGGGCAACACACCGGTGCGCTTGCTCACCGCCACGCGCACGGCGCGCCGCAGCGTATCGTGTTCGTCGGCGTCGGCAGCGGACTCGACGATCAGGTGCAGTTCCTCCGAAAGCCCTTGGATATCGGCATGACCGACCGCGGCGACACCACCCAATCGCACGCCCGCGACTTCCTGCGCGGCGAGCTCGAAATCGGTAGGCAGGTAGTTCGCGCCGCGGATGATGATCAGGTCCTTATGCCTGCCGGTAATGCGCAACCTGCCGTCGCGCAGGTAGCCGATATCGCCGGTGTCCCACCAGCCGTCGCTGGTGGCGGCCGCGGTCTCCGCGGGTAGCCGGAAGTAGCCGATGGTCATGGAGGGACCGCGGAACTGGATGCGGCCGACGATATCCGCACCGCAGATCGCGCCGTCCTCGGCCACAATGCGAACCTCGGTGCCCGGCAGCGGCGCGCCGCAGTCGACGATGTGCATCGCGTCGGGATCGTCCTGCGGAATATCCAGGGCCACACCGTTTCCGGTGAGCGCACGGCGCGATATCGCGTCGTAGGCGATCGGCGCGTGCGGGCGGTTGACCGTGACCGCAAGGGAGGCCTCGGCCATTCCGTAGCACGGCACCAGCGCGTCCTTCGGCAGCCCCCACGCGGCGAATCGGTCGACGAAGCGCTGGACGGTCGGCGGATGGATGGGTTCCGCACCACAGAACAGGAATCGCCAGGTCGACAGGTCGACGCCGGCGAGTTCGGCATCGGTGATCCGGGCCGCGGCATACCCGTAGGCGAAATTCGGTGCCGCCGTGATTGTTCCGCGATACCGGCTGACCGCGCGCAGCCAATCCCCTGGACTGCGCAGGAACCGGCTCGGCGGCATCAACACCGCATCGAAGCCACGGAACACCGGTGTCAGGAATCCGCCGATCAGCCCCATATCGTGGTGCAGCGGCAACCAGCCGACCCAGGTGTCACCCGGCCCCATCGAGGCGACCCCGGCGATCTGTTCGCAGTTGGCCGCGAGATTGGCGTGGGTGACCTGCACACCCTTCGGTGTTCCGGTCGACCCGGAGGTCGCCTGGATGAAGGCCAGATCCCCCGGCTCGGGAAGTCTGGGGGCCAGCGCGGGCGCATCCACCGTACCGGCCACTGCGTGCAGCACATCGCCGTCGATGGCCGCCACGGCATCCGGCAGTGCTCCCCCAGCGAGCACCGACGATGTCGCGACCACCGCCGCCGGTTCCAGATAGGCGACCAGCCGAGTGAACTTGTCCCGGAAGATATCCGCCGAACCGAAACCACCCGGCGTCGCCACCGCGGTCGGCACCGCACCGAGTAGCAGCGCGCCGAAGAATGCGGTGACGAACTCCGGCGAGGTGGGCAGGCACAGCATCACCCGATCGCCCGGCTCGACTCCCGCGGCGGCCAATGCGGCCGCGCTGCGTCCTGCCGCGGCCGCGAGATCATCATGACGCCAGGCGGTTTCGCCGCCGGAGCCGTCACCGCCACGCTCCGGAACGAAGATCGTGGACGGGCCGGTCGTGGCACGCTCGGCATTGGCCAGCAGCGCGTGCACGATCGTCGGATGCTGGGGAGTCGGCACCGTCATTGCTCACCCCGCACGTACTGCACGATCTCGCCGACCGTATTCAACTGTGCTGCAGCGTCTTCCGGAATGCTGATGCCGAACGCCTGCTCCAGCTGAATGGTCAGCTCGATGGCCGTCGGCGAATCCAGTCCGTAGTCGATCAGTTGGGCGGCGGAGTCGATATCGTCCGCCGAAACCCACAGCACCTCACCGACAATGGCGCGCACCCGCGCCTCGACCGCGGTGGCCGGGGTACCTGCCTGTGTACTCATCCGAGCAACTTCCCTTCCGTCACGCAGGCGCGCACCGACTCCTCCAGGTCGACACCGTCGGCGGTGTCGATGCGGTGGAATTCCACTTCGGGGAAGGCCGCCGCGAGGGTGTCGCGCACCTGTAGATATCCGTCACGCAGGGCTCCGAGCCGCTCTGCGGTTTCGTGGGCCTCCTTCGGCCCGTCCCCCGAACGTTGCGCACACCGAGTCGCTGCCTGTTCCGGCGGTGCGTCCAGCCAGAGCACCGCATCGGGCAGTGTGGTGCGGAACCGGTCGGCGAAGCCGGGGACCGATTCGGTCACGTCCCGGCGCACCAGATCCGCGATTTCCGAGAGCAGATCCCAGATGTCCGGGGAGCTGCCCAGACGGGTGGATTCGGACCGCTGCCAGGCCAGGATGTCATCGAAGGTGCCCGGCCGGTGGCGTTCCAGTACGGTCGCGATCTCCGCCGCGCGGTCGTGACCGTTCCATTCCGGGCGGGCCAGTGCGACATACAGCGGTCCGTAGACCAGCAGTTCGATCAGCGGATGCCGTTCGAAGACCAGCACATCCGGCGACCAGGTGTTCAGGAAATGCCGCTCCACCGGTCCGAACAGCGTCATCTGCAGATACATCGCCGTGGCCTTCATCTCCAGGCTGGCGATTTCGTCACATCCGACGCTGAAGGCCTTGAGCTGCTCGGACAGCTCGGACAGCGGCACATTCCTGGTGTTGTGGAAGTCCGGGCAGGTCATCGAGGCGAAAGAGCCGGTGGCCGGTACCAATTCGCGCAATCGTGCCAGCACCGAGGATTTGCCAGCGCCATCGATGCCGACGATCGCGACACGGCGGGCCCGGCCCGTCGCCCGAGCGTCGGCTCCCAGCGAATCGCTGCGCAATACTGTCTCGGTGCTCACCGGTCGTCCTCCCGCAGTTGGGCGAGTACGGCCTTGGTGATCTCGGCCGGGGCCGCGGTGCCGTCCAGACGGATCCAGCCGAACTCCGCCGACAAGGCCTCCAATGTGTCGTGGCTGCGACGCTGGAATTCCAGGAAGGTCGCCTCGTCGCCGTAACCGCTTTCGTAGTCGCTGCGCAACTGCTTGCGCCCCAGCGCATCCTCCGGACGCACCGAGAGGTAGAAGGTGCGGTCGGGTTCCGGGAATCCGGCCGCCAGCTTGCGCAGCACCGTCGCATCGCCGCCGTGGGCGACCTCGGTGGCGAAGTACTTGTACCAGTAGGCATTTGCCAGCAGGATGTCCGCGCCGCGCTCGGCGGCCAGATCGAAGGACAGCTGCATGGCGTGGAACAGGAAGTGCGCCCGGCTCAGCGGAGACAGCAGCTTCAGGTAACCGTAGATCTCGGCCGGGCTGCGCCAGGGCAGTTTCGAGGAGACCTTCGGATCGAGGAATGCGTCCCAAATGGTCACGGCGGCAACGCTTTGGCCTTGTGCCTCGAATTCCGCGGCGATGCGGGCCACCTGGGTCGTCTTACCCGATCCGTCGGCACCGGCGATGCAGATCAGGCGCTTGCGTGCAGTCAGTGGTTCATCCGTTCTGCTGGCCGCCGGACGCGGACGCTCCGGGGGCTGGAGTTGTTGTTGGGGATGCGCGGGCCGCAATGGCACCGCACGCGCGGGCTCATCCGGCTGCGGGACCAGTGGTTCGGCGGGTACCGGACGCTCCCGCGACGGCTCCGGTTCCGGGACGGCGGCCGCGAGGATTTGCTCGTGGTCGCCGCTGGCGGACACCAGCGCGACCGGCGCTGCCTCGGCGGAGACCGCAGCCTCCAGCACACTGATGACTCCGGTACCGCCATCGACCCGGATCCGCTGTCCGGAGCGCACCGCCGTCGTCGCACCGGCGACATTGAGCACCGCCGGAATTCCGTACTCCCGCCCGATGACCGCGGCATGTGAGAGCATCCCGCCGACCTCGGTCACCACGGCGGCGACCAGTCCGAGCGCTGGCGTCCACCCCGGATCGGTGAACCGGGTGACGAGAATGTCGCCCTCGCGCAGCTGATCGATATCGGCCAGCGAGGTGATCACCCGGGCGGTGCCCTCCGCGAGACCTGGACTGCACCCGAGTCCGGTCAGATCGCCGTCGCCGATCTCGCGGACCGCGCCCACCGTGACACCACCGCCGAGCTCATGCGGCGGCACCAGATCCCGATAGCCCGCGTAAACCGCACGGCGGTACGCGATCTGGGGTGCGAGCGTGGCGATCTCCACCCGTCCGGCCGCGAGATCGCTCAGCTCGTCGATGGACAGCTGGAACACATCGTCGGCCTGCTCGAGCGTGCCCGCCGCGGCGAGCCGCACCCCGGCCTCGACGACATAGGCGCGCACGATGGCATAGCACTGCGAGGAGAACTCCCGCATGCGTTCACGCGCGACCAGATACCGCCGCATCCGATCGACCTGCTTGTCCAGCGCCTTGGCGTGCTTCACCCGAGCCAGCGGCTTGGCCCGCACCCGCGCCCGCACCGCGGCCAGTTCGTCCTCGTAGCGTTTGCGCTGATCCACCAGCGTCACATCGGGATCCGCCGGCACGGTGCCGTGTTCGAGCATGACCGCGATCATCGATCGCACCCGCTCGGGCTCCTCCGACCAGCGCGGGCTGGTCAGATCCAGCTCCGCATCGGCGTGGAAACCCTGCTCGTCCAGGAAGGCGTCGATGGCCTCGGTCCACTCGGGACTGTCGAGTCCGTGCACGCTTGCCACCCGGTGCAATTCGACAATGCCGCGCTGCAGCTGCATATGGCTGATATCGGCGAGCCCGCCCATCAGATCGATCGCCGAAGTGGTCACACCGGTCGCGGCGTCGACCTTGTCGAGCAGCTGCTTGAAGTCGGTCTGCACGCTGGAGTTGTTGTAGATGGTGGTGAAGTAGGCGCGCTCGGTGTTGGCATGGAAGGTCAGCAGGCAGTCCGCCAGATCGGCGACGAAGGTGGCCGCATCGGTCCGCGGCAGTTCTCGAACCCGCTCGCGCCATACCGCGTGCTTCGCGGGCCATTCGGCCGCGAATGCCTCGACCGCGGCCAACTGATCCTGGTAGCTCTTCGGCACGGCCAACGCCGCTGGCAGTGCCTTGGCGATGGTCTTGGCATTCGTCGGGGTGCGGTGCGGTCCGTTGGGGCCGTAGTCGTTGAGCACGCCGAGGTCATCATCGAAATGCTGTTCGTCGAAACCGGGGATGCGGAAGAAGCACTGCTTGACCGCGCTGACATTCCAGTAGGCGCGGCCGTAGTACATGGCCATCCAGTCCGGCTCCACACCGGGTTCGGTCAGCTTCAACCGCTCCATGAACTGCTGCATCGAATGCTGGAAGGCGTTGTCGTACAACGAGAACATCATCGGCGTGCAGACCCGCGCCGAGACGCCGCCGTCACGCAGATCGGCATCGGAGAACTGGTCGATATCGGTGCGCCAGGTGATTGCGGTAATGGCCCGCGCCTGCAGCAGCCACAGCTTTCCGTCACCGTCGATGGCCCATTCGATGTCCTGCGGACGGTGCCGGTGCGCCTGTACCGCGAGCATGAGCGCGGCGAGTTCGGCAGTGGCGCTGGCATTCAACGCCACATCCTCATCGCCCGCCACCCGCTCGACCACCGAACCATCGAACAGCCGCAGCGTGTACCTGGTCGGCGTGACATGTCCGGAGACGAGTCGTTCACCTAGACCGTTGCACGCTTCGACGACCGCATTGTCCTCGATGCCGGTGAGCGCATCGATACTGAAACCCACTCCGGCACAGCGGGCCTCGACCATGCGCTGCACCAGCACGGCCACCGAGGCGCCTGCCTCGCGGTACCCGTGCCTGGCCAGATAGGTGCGAACTCGCTCGTTGTGCACCGACTCTCGGCACTGCTCGATATACCCGCGCAGGGCCGCGACATCGGTGATGTCGAGATAGGACTCGTACTGACCGGCAAAGCTGGCGTCATCGAGGTCTTCGAGCACACCACTCGAGCGCGCGGCGACCGGGAATCCGCCCAGTGCGCGCACCCAGCCGCTCAGGTCCTCGTCGGAGACCCGGGTCAGATCGAGATCGGCGGTGACGACGAAGCCGGGCGGGACCTCGAATCCGGCGACGATCAATTCGTGCAGCGTGCCCGCCTTGCCACCGGCGCGGTCCGGTGCGAAATCGGCCGCGCCGAGGAACATCGGGGCAGGTGTGGCTGCGGTGGGAGTTTCGGACACGGTGGGAGCTCCTGTCGGAAGCAGAACCGGGCGCACATCGTGACGGGCGGCCAGATCGTGCGCGGCGCGCACACCTGCCGCGGTCAGGCCGCCATAGGACGGACTCGCCGTGCGCGGTTCGAAACCGAGCAGAATGGTTTCGGCCATGCAGGCGTAGACCACCCCGGCGGGCAGCCCGGTTTCGGGAAATGGAGGTGTCTGGCCGAGCGGCAGCGCCATGCGCCCGCCGGAGACCAGGGTGATATTCGGTTGGTGGGACACCGCGGGATCCACATCGCCGGGGACCGCGAGATCGACCACGAGCACCGGATGGTCGCCGGCCAACCGCTCGGCGGTGACCACGGGCACGGCCGAATTAGTGGCGGTGAGGACGATGCGGCAGGTGCGCAGCGCGGTCAGGTCCTCACTGACCGTCACCGCGCCGGGCAGCGAGGATGCGACCCGATTCAGCCGCGACGCCGATCCGGCGCGCCCGACCAGGGTCACCGAATCCGCCAGCGGCGCGAGCAGTTCCGCCATCACCGCGCCGATATTGCCCAGCGCGCCGAGGATTCCGACCCGTCGCTGCCCCGGTTCGAGGCGGGCGAGTTCGGCCCGGACCACCTCGAAGGCGCAGGCCGCGGTGAGCGAATTGCCCGAGGTCACCTTGACGGTGTCCTCCACGACATCGCGCGAGGCGTTGGTGACGATCGAGGTGTAGCCGCCGAGCCCGATCACGCTGGCGCCCAGGGCGATCGCCTGCTCCACCGCCTCCAGCACCAGATCGCGCAGCCAGGCCCGATGTCCGGCACGCTGGCATTCGATGATCTGTTCGGCCGAGATCGGCACCGCGATCAGACAGACCTCGACCGCGGCGCCGGTCGGCGACGTGACGAGCTGCCTGGTCAGTTCGAAGGGTTCGGCCACCCCGCGCAGCCGTTCGAACAGTGCGGCGAACTGACCGTCGGACCATTCGGCCAGTTCCGGTGCGAATCTGCGCAGATCCGCGGCATCGGGCAGATTGGCGAGGAAGACCACCCGGGTCGGGGCGTTCCAGTCGCGCGCGACCTCGTTGGTGCGCCGCCGCGACGGCGACTTATGTTCCGGCACCGGCCAATTCGTGGTGACCGGTGCGGCCAGATGCGCGAGCAGTCGCGGGTAGTCGCCGCGGTGCAGCAGTGCGGCGAGATCGTCGAGTGCCGCCGCCAGCCGGTCCAGCTCCGCATCGGCGAGGAAAGCCGAGGGCTGGATACGCAGCGTGGTCGGCGCGGAAAGCGTTGGCAGCATACGGATCTGATGGGTGTGCAGCAGATAACCCGCCACCACGTATCCGAACATCTCCGGATCGCAGATCTCGCGCAGCAGTGCCGATGCCGGTTCCAGCGGCGCTAGTTCGATGCCCTGCAGCAGTCCGCGACCGCGGACGGCGACGATCTCCTTCGGCCAGCGTCGTGCCACCGCATCGAGCCGGGACCGCAGTTGCGCGCCGGTGTCGGAAATGCGGATCTGGTTGTCCCGCAGTAGGTCCAGCGCGGCATCGGCGACGGTGCAGGACAGGTCGTCATCGGCGAAGGTCGAGGTGTGGTAGCGGCCGAAATCGGCGATGGAGTGCTGCCGGTCGACCAATAGGGCGGAGATCTTCACCAAGCCGCCGCCCAGCGATTTCGAGAGCAGGTAGTAGTCCGCCGCGACCCCCGAGGGCGTCGACGCGAGGAAGGTTCCGGTGCGGCCCATGCCGCACTGGATCTCGTCGAAAACCAGGGCCGCCGTGTGCAGATCGGCCAAACCGCGCAATGCGCGCAGGGTCGCCGCGGGAACTTCGCGGACACCGCCCTCGCCCTGGATCGGCTCGGCGAATACCGCCGCGATCGGCGAGATCCGGGTCCACGACCGGACCGGCCGACCGGTGCCGTCGAAGGTGATCCGGCATATCGGTCGCAGTTCCTCGGTGAACGCCGCGGCGACCTCGTCCGGCTCCCAGGTGTCGAGCCTACGCCGCTCCGGACCCGGCACCACCAGATCCGCGGGGGTATCGGCCTGCTCGGTCAGCGCGAACGCACCGGCCGTCTTGCCGTGAAAGGCTCCGGCCAGCGAGACAAAAACCGGTCCGCGACGGCGTAGTTCATCGATCTCGCGCAACGATTCGGCGAGAATCTCCGCGACCGAACGGCCGTCGTCGCCGGTGGCACCGGATCCATTGTCGGCCACGGCGATCGGACGCACATCGTGCAGACCGTCGCGCCGAACCCGGCGCAATGTGCGGCGCAGTTCGGTCTCCAGCTCGCCGAGCGCACGCGCATGCGCGACGGCCGCGTGCCGGATCGCCGCCTCGACCGCATCCGCACCGGTCGATCCGAAGGTCACCACGTACTCACGGCCAGTGCTGGCCGCCACCGCCGCCGAGAGCCGACGCGCCAGCCGCGCGGCTCCGGGCCGGACGCTGCCCTGGGCGACGAACGGGGTCTGCTGATTGAGCCGCGCGGTCGCCACCCGCACCAGCGTCGGATGGTTGTGCCCGAACAGCGCCGCCCCGAAACCGCTGACCAGATCCAATACCCGCGCACCATCCGAGCGGATCAGGTAGTCACTTTCGGCGCCCGTATATACCAGATCCAGATGGCACGCACGCAGCAGCCGAGCCAGCCCCGGACGGTTGTACCGTGCGAAATCATCGAATAATTCGTGTTCGGAAACAATGGCAGCGGTATTTATTTGTTCCGGAAACAGAACGCTCGCGGACAAGGCCTATGCTCCGATACCCGAGTGCCGATTCGCGGCGGACTTGGCTACCACACAGTCGATTACGTCGCGGGCGGTGTGCAGCGCCGCGGCCTCCTCGTCGGAGATCTCGATGCCGAAGGTGCGCTCGAGTTCGATGACGAGTTCGGCCGACCGTACCGAGTCCAAGCCATAATCCAGCAACGGCGTATTTACATCGATCTCGGACACCCGCAGACCCCGCGAAAAGAGTTCGCGCACCTGCTCGTCAACATGGTTCAACCCGGTCATCACTCACCCTCCGTCGCGCTCGAACCTGCCGCGTCCGCCATGCGCGCAACGCGGCCAGAGACCGCGGACTCCACCGAACAGATCATGAATCCTTGCTGGTAACTGCGGAATTCAACGCCAGTCGAGACTGCGCTCACTTGCCCTCCGTTACGGCAATCGGGACTGTCACGTCCAATATCTCGTCCATGTGCACAACTGTTGGCAATCACAGCGGCGCATGCACACATCTGTACACCGCTGATTTGCAGCTGGCAATGTCAATAGCCTTGCAGTACAGCCGGTTCGATCCATCAGCAACTGTTTCGCTAATCCGACTCGGCAAAGTGCACGAGACCCACGCACACCCGCCAAAAAGGGGGCCCGACGAGTCCCCGTCTGAGACAACACATTCCGCGATTCGACGTCACCGATAATTCATCAATTCGGCCGCACCGCCGGACGACAGGATCAATTTCCAATAAATGCGCTGTTCACGCCCGGTTCACTGAGCGGACAGCGGAGATTCCAAACCAACTCATCGGTATTTTTGTTTTGCATTGGGCGCTAACACATTCCGCGCTGAATGCAAAGTCACGTAACCCCATTTTTACGTCATGTCGCACGGCGCACGCACGGCCCGGACTCCCGGCTAACTTTTGGTCCGATCCACGGATGTGACGGCTCTCATTACTCGTCGGTAGCTCCTCTGAAACACTGTGACCGGTCACAAGGGCATCCCGGCCGGGCTAGCGCACTCTCACAGAACCGAGCGAACCGGTCCACGGCCGACCTCGGACAGTTAGTGTGAATGCGCCACACAGCAACATCGGGGGCCAAAGGAGTCGCCTATGTCCGTCGACCACTCGACCCGGCCGACTCTGACCCTCTCGGGTAAGCCGATGTCGTCGCCACTCAAGGACGTCCGCGCGCTGTCTCGGCAGATGGTCGGCCACTTCGTCGACAACGTCATCCCGTGCGCGACGATGCCGGGCGAAGCGATCACCGGCGATTTCACCGCCAGCACCCGCGTCTGCCTCGAGATCGCGGTCAGCATGCTGGACGGTAAGGACATCCCGGAAAAGGTTCGGCGGCTCGAGGACCATGCCGCCGGGTGGGCCCGCGAGGGCGTGCCGATCGACACCATCCTGCATTCCATCCACGAGGGCTTCCAGATGGGCCTCGACCTGGTGGTGTCCAAGGCGACGACGAAGGACTACGACAATCTCGTCGACGGCGCGAAGATGGTCATCGCGCTGCTGGACAAGCTCACCTCGGCGATCTCGGTCGCCTATGTCCGGGAGCTGCGCGCGGTCGTCAGCGAGCACCACACCGCTGTGCACACCCTCACCTCGGCGCTGCTCGGCGGGCACAGCACCTCGACCATGGCACGCGAATGCGGCATCGCCATCGCCGAGTCCTACAGTGTTCTCGCCGTTGCCATTCCGCCCCATCGTGATGAGCACAATCCGATGCTCGACGCCCAGGTGGTGGCCCGGCGCAAGCTGCGTCGACTGCAGGCCGAACTCGCGACCCGATGCGGTGCCAGCGCGCTGTCGCTGCTCAGCGTGGACGGCGGCACCGTGCTGATCCCGGCGACGCAATTCGACAACGATCAGCTCGAAGCCGTGGTGACGCGCATGTCGCATGCCGCGCAGGTCGGGATCACCGTGACAATGGTCGAGGCCACGCCGGAACATATTCCGAACGCGGCCGACCAGGCGCATGAGCTGCTCGATATGGTGCAGCGGCTGCAGGCGGTGGCCGGGCTGTATCACTTCGACGAACTCGCCCTCGAATACCAGCTCACCCGGCCCGGTCCAGGCCGTGCATACCTCGGCTCGCTGCTCGATCCCCTCGACGAACACCCCGAACTGCTGGAGACCCTGCAACGCCATATCGGCAACAACCTCAACCGCCAGCGCACCGCCCGGGTTCTGCACGTGCACACCAATACCGTCGACTACCGGCTCAAGCGCATCGGACAGCTCACCGGATTCGATCCGTCCCAGCCGTCCGGGCTCTGGTACCTGCGCTCGGCCCTGGTCGCGCGCACATACCGCACCTGATGCGGGCCCACCGGGCGAGCGCAGGGGGTCGCTCGGTGGACCATCGCGCGGTACGTCAGGACGCAGTGCCCCGGCCCAGCGCGGCGTCGGCCGAGTAGGCGCCCGCACCGACGATGAGCAAGAACACGCTGCCGCATAGTTGCGCCAGGTCGACCCGGGATTCGTGCACGAAGTCCCACCACCCGGACTTGCCGGTGAACAATGCGGCCGTACCCCAGAGGATGGGCAATTTGGTGATCAGCAGTGCGCCGACCATATCCACGATCATCGGGATCGCGGCCAGCCGCGTGAGCAGACCAACCAGAATCAGTGCACCGCAGCCGATTTCGAAAACTCCGTCGAGTGGGGCAACGAACCCCGCCGCCGGGATATCGGCCCTGTCGAACCGTCCGGTGCCGAGTTCATCGGGCCGTAGGAACTTCAGAATGCCTTCGAAGAGAAAGACCGCGCCGACATACAGGCGGATCAGCACCACCGAGCCGGGCGCGGTGGTCGCGGTAATCCGGGCGAGCCAGTTGCCATTGGTAGACATGCGACCTGCCTTTCGAACCACAATCCTATGAGACCCAGCACTGCCGACACCTGATCCTCGGCAGAACTGCCTCCGATGGGTCATTGGTCCCGGTAGCCCGGCTAGCTGACCGGTGAAGCCCCGCCCTGCATCACGCCCGCGTCGCATCGGTCGCCGTGGGACTATCGGGCCTTCGCCCGGCATTGTCAACGCGCCGGGGTCTCGCTGCAACACGCACGCTCTACCACCTCATGCGCGGCTACGGCGATCTGCGCGACTTGGGCGCTATCCGCCACCTGGTCATCGATGATCGCGCAATCGCTGGCTCTGCCACAGCCGCAGTCGACGACGCTCACGCCATGACCTCAGGTATGGCCGACCCGCCCCGAAGGCCCACGCCGGTGAGCCGGGATCTTCAACCGTGGCGATCGGCTCCGAGTTCGAGAGACGCTCACGCCCAGGATATTTCGTGAGGTCCGAGTCGAAACGGGCGACTATGTGGCGAGTTCGGACGCATTGCGACTCGCTGATGTGGACAAGGTCGGCGAGAAATATGACCTTGGTCCGATTCCCACAGGACCAACGCCCCTGCCCGCACGGGCTCCACGCGGGCAGGGTGATCGATGGGCCGCGGCGAAACCGCCCCGCCGCGGCCCGATCTCAACCGACACTGGAGGAAATACCGTGAGCGACAGGACATCCGGCGAGCCGTACCACAGCAAGCCCGGCGAAAGCCTCGCCGACCCATACAACATCCCCGGGATCGTGCTTTTCATCGCCGGAGTTGTGGGCCTGGCATCCACCCTCACCGCGGCAGGCTATGGATTCGCGGGCTGGACCGCT
Source organism: Nocardia sp. NPDC004604 (assembly GCF_040609795.1). NCBI lineage: Bacteria > Bacillati > Actinomycetota > Actinomycetes > Mycobacteriales > Nocardiaceae > Nocardia > Nocardia sp. NPDC004604. Next base: position 32,944 of record NZ_JBEXLC010000056.1, on the reverse strand, counting down.
CTCGGGGCCATTGTCACCGCACTGTGCTTCATCACCAGCGTCACACTGTTCGTCCTCGAGCACGAACGCCTGCGCCGACTCGCTCGCCGCGGCTGATCTCCGCTCAATGCGCGCGGACCACGATCATCGGGACCTCTACCGCATGCAGGAGGGCGTTGCTGGGAGGTGCGCGTGGCTGGACCACCGCAGTGCTGACCGAGCCAGCAGCGAACGTGCCGAGGCCCCGGCTGCCGACCACCAGCATCCAGGCGTGCACGGAGCGTTCGAGCAACGCTGCCGAGACCGGATCGGCGGTAGTAATGGCGAGGTCCGCACCCGGCGCGCCAACTGGTAGCCATCGAATCGGCGCAGACCATTAGGAAAACGTGCCAGCACCGTTCCAGCATTGTGCGCCGCAGACTCCGACGCGACGGCCGAAAGCCATCGGAAACTCCCTCGGATGTCCGAAGGTCCCCCGCTGAGCGTCGGTTCGGCCCTGTTCGGCGGCACCGTCCGCCCGTAGCGTTGACCTCACCTTCACCCAGCTTCCGCAGTACGAGGAGACCGACATGCTGGCGCGGGTCATCTACGAATCGATGTTCGGCAACACGGCCGCCATCGCCGCCGCCATCGCTCAGGGGCTCAGCGAGTACGCCACCGTGGAGTTGCTCAACGTGGCGGCCGCCGCGGAGCTGCCCCAGCCAACTGCGGATCTGTTGGTGGTGGGCGGGCCGACGCATATGCTCGGGCTCAGCCGACCCCGGACCCGCCGTGATGCTGCGCAAGCGACCGACGCGCTGGTCCCGGTCGAGATCGGCATCCGAGAATGGCTCGACCGGGCGCTGCCGGTAGTACCGGGTACCCAGGCCGCAGCCTTCGGCACCAAGGCCGTGAAGCCATCGTGGTTGCCGGGGTCGGCCGCCCGCTGTGTCGGTAAGCGATTGCGGCACTTGGGTTATGAACTCGTCGACGAGCCGGTGGACTTCTTGGTCGACGGCGTGACCGGACCATTGGCCGCAGGCGCGTTGGAATGCGCTCGCGCTTGGGGCGAACGCCTGGCACATACCGGGGCCGACCGGATCGCGCATCAATTCTGAGGCCGACCTCGGCCGGACCGACGACAACCGGTGCGCGCCGAGTGCACCTCTGCAAAGACCGCATCCGCCATCACACTGTCCGGTCGCACCAGCCGCGATCGGCGGCCAGTGAGCATGGACTTTCGGGACCGGGCGTAAGGCCCATATCGACCGAAGTATCGCTCGACGACACTCGACGATATGACGGATAACGCGCAATGGATCATGGTCGGCGGGCGGCTGCACCCGCCTGTTGCTCGGCCCTATATCCAATTTCCTTGTGCAGCACGCCCATTGCCCCGTCATGGTCACCCGAACCGCGGAGCGGCGCCATCGTTCGAGCGCGGATCCTACCGAACGCCCGGGCGACCAGCAGTGCTGTTCGGTCCTCGATTGGGGACCTTCGGCCCCATTCGGGTGCGACTCCGTTCAGAGATGCTCTAGAAAGCTATTCGACTCGGCTCGGAGACCACGGCATGATCAGCTCGACCGAAACCTGCACCGTCCGCCCGCTCGGCCCCGCCGATGCCGCGGCCGTCGCGGATCTGCACGCCGGGATGCCCGATAAGGACAGCCTCTTCCGAATTCTCGTGCCGCGCCCGACCGAGTTACCCAATGTCGCGCGCGCCCTCGTCGTGCGCGATCCTGCGCACTGTGCGCTCGGTGCCTTCGTCGACGACCGGATCGTCGGCCTGGGCAACTTCATCGTGCTCGGGACGACCAGGACGGCCGAGTTAGCCATAACCATCGCTCCCGATCAGGACGACCGGATAGGCGCATACAGCCTCGAACTCCTGCACCGCCTGGCGCGACTCGCGCGTGAACGCGGCGTCGAACGATTTGTCGCCGAACTGATTCCGGCGAATACCAGGCTGATGCGGTTGGTTGCCGCCGCAAACCTGCCGGTGTCGGCCTACTGCCAGAACGGTATCGCGCGAGTCGGCATCCAACTCTGACAGCCCGCCACCGATCCGCGGATACGACTCGGATCGGGGCCGATGACACGTGCTCCAAGGGGAGCGATGTGGCCTGCTTCGGCCGGATGCCACGTCGATGGTCCATTCTTTGCTGCTGCCCGCATAGTTGTCGACCAGGACGCCGATCTCGGCCTCGACAATGGTGTCGTCCCTGATCAAGCGCAGCAGATCAGGCCGGGAGACGTGCGATATGGCGCACGATGCACCGGACCCCGGGCTGGGCCCGAATGAAACTCGGCTCGCACGGCTATGCCGGGCAGCCGACGACGGCGCGCGTGCGATGGGCCTGTGACCTCGGATGCGAGGGCCACAGGACTCGCCAACGCGGTGACCTTTGTCTCTGCTCCGCGACGGCGCCGAGCGAGATGCTCTAACCAGGCAGCCAGCCACGAAATTCACCAAAGTGGCGGTGCCGTCGAGAAGAGGTGATCCGGGTGTCGCGGTACCCGTCGCTGTCGGTCCGTATCTGGCGGACGCGACCGTGGAATACCAGTCCGCTGATGCGGGCGTCGGATCGAATCGAGGCGCTGGTCTGGATGCTGGCTGCTGCCGCGATGCTGGTCGCCATTCCGATCGCGGGTGCGGTGGGGACCGCGGGCTATACCGCGGCGGCGGCGCGGATCAGCTCCGACAATTCGGTGAAAGTCGCTGTCACGGGCACGATTTCGGGCGAATCGAAGCACACCGCGACGGTGTCGGCGCGGTCACCGATGACCGACAGCCACTCCGAAGCGCCGGTACGCTGGAATCAGGACGGCCGATCCGGCACGGCGACGATTACGGTCCCGGATACGGCGAGCCGCGGCGATGCGGTCACGGTGTGGCTCGCCCCGGACGGCACTCCCACCGGTCCGCCGGAGCGGTCCGGTGTCGCCGTCGGCAACGGGATCGAGGTCGGCCTGGCCGTTCTGGTCGAAATCTGGGGCGCCGTCCTGGCCCTGGTCGCGCTCAATATGTGGGCATTGGGCGCTCGACGTCGGGCCGGCTGGGAACGGGAATGGCGGGAGACCGGATGGCAGACCGGCAGCGATCGGCGGTGACGACCTCGGGGCAACGACACTCGCATCGGCGACATCAGGACCTATGGGCGTGCCCTGAACCGGAATCTGGATAGATCGAACAGGAAGTATTGCGATGGTGTTCATCGATCGGTTCGATGCAGGACGGCAACTGGGGATGCGCCTGGGGTCCCTGCGAGGGCAAGACATTGTGGTTCTCGGCCTGGCGCCGAGCGGTGTTCCGGTCGCATTCGAGGTCGCACGTGCTTTGAATGCGCCGCTGGATGTGATCGTGGTGCGCGAGCTCAGGGTCCCGTACCGGCCGGAAATGGCGTTCGGCGCAATCGGTGAGGGTGGTGTCCGGGTGATCGATGACGCCGCAGTCGCTCGTAGCGCGGTGACCGCCGCGCAGATGGCAGCGATAGACCTGCAAGAGCGCAAGATGCTGCACACTCAGCTCCGCAGAGTTCGGGAAGGGTGTCCGCGCATTCCGTTGACCCGGCGTACCGCGGTCATCGTCGTCGACGCAATCGTCAGCGGCGCCCCCGCTAGAGCCGCCTGCCAGATGGTCAAGGTCCACGGTGCCAGTCGGATCGTCTTGGCCGCCCCGGTAGGCACAAGCGCCGTAGTGACCGAACTTTCCGGGGTCGCCGATGACGTGATCTGCCTGCAGACACCGCCGAGTCTTGCCACTGCCGGCGAATGGTATTCGCTGTTCCGTGGCCCCCCCGACGACGAGGTCCTCGCGCTGCTGCACCGGGCCGCCGGAGCCGAATTGCTACGTCGGGCCACCGCGGATGTCTCAGCGCCGCCAACCAACTCGACTTGACCGCTCAACGGCCGACAGATCGGTGAGTCGACCGAACGCCCGGAGTCGGGCGGTACGCGCGGTGTTTCGGGATAGCGCCGCTATCCCGACCTGACCGCTGAGCGGTACCTGAGCTATCTCGCGCGGCGGCGTCCAGGAAAAGGTGCGCGTTCGGCATGCCGAACGCCTCGGGCTGGACCTTTCGGAACGCATCGGTGCGGTCTTGGACACGGCAATCGGGGAGGTCCAAGAGATGGCCGATACCGTCGGCATCCTGCGCCAGGGCGACTGTGGCGAGGTGCACTCGATCGCCGAACTCACCATCCGGCCGCTGCGTCGGCTCGACCGAAACCCCACAGGTCTCGCCCGCAGTCCGCACCGTATGGCCTGGTCTCGGGGCGACCAAGGTAATTCTCAGGGACAAAGGACTACCTGACCGGTGCCATTCGGTCCTGCCGTCGCACCATGCGACGGCAGGATCATTGAGACATGACAACCAGCACGAGTCGGTATCAGGAACAGGCGTTCGGCGCATCCGTGATCTTGTCGCCACTGCGCTCCCCGCTCGCCCTCGGGCTGGGGCACAACCTGTGCCAGCTGCGCTATCAAGCGCGGCTTTCGGGGCGTCATATCGCCCTACCAGTGTCGTATGCCCGTATGGGCGACAGCATCGTCGTCCGGGTCGCTCGCGCCGACACAAAGACATGGTGGCGCAACTTCCGCACACCCCGGCCACTCTCGGTGTTGCTGGATGGCCGGTGGTATCGCGGTACGGGCCATGTGGCACAACCGGATTCGCTGGAACGCGAAGAAGCGGCAGCGGTCTACCAGGCGGCATTTCCACGGGTGCGGATGCCGTCGACCGATCCGTTCGTGGTGATCGAATTGGCAGGCGCTGACGAGCATCGAATCGCCCTATAGTGCGCGCCGCGACCGCACCGCGGGGCTGCTGGCGGCGCTGATTCGGCAGCGTGACGCTGGGGGAATTGCTGGGTTTCGCTGCGCCCGCCGTGACCGGTGCATTGGTGCACGACGCCGCGCCGCACGAACTCGTCCCCCGGGCCTGACCACGCGGAGCGTTGTAGGACCACTGTCTGATCGCGAGTGACCGAGCCCCCCTTGGCCGACCCGCGATTCGACGATCCACGGACATCCGCTCAGGCGGCTTTGTCGACGAGGCGGACGCCGGAGACGATGGAGGGTTCGATCTCGATGACGGTATCCATGACCTGGTCGACCCAGGAACGGAGCAGGCGCTCGTAGCGGGCGATGCGGGCGGGATCGGTAACGGTGCGAGCGAAACCGGTAACCACGACCGACCATCCGGTGTGTAGGTGCGGGTCGATCTCGTCGGCCTCGTAGGCGACCACCACACCGGAGTTGCCGCGCACAGCGGAAGTGAGCTGGGCCGCGAGGCGGGTGCGCACGATGACGCTGCCATCCGCCTCGACAATGTGATTGACCGGCCGGATCGCCGGTAATGCGTTGCGGCTGAACACCACTCGACCGATCGAGACGGTCGAGAGCAGGTCCAGCGCCGTCGCGCGATCGAGTTCGACGATCGCGCGTCCCGGAAAGTCTTCGGCGGCGATCACGATCGTGCGACCTCCGCTCCCGGTCGCCCGATCCGGACCTGAACGCGTACAGCAGCACCCTGGAACGCCACGTTCGCCTGTGCCAGCATCGGCCCATCCAGACACTGCGGGCCGGTGCACCGTAACCGGGCCGGTGCACCGACATGGTGGCAGCGCAGCGCCCGGTCGATCCCCCGCAACGCGCGGGTGATCTGGACGGGATCCACCGCCCCCTGGGTGGTGCACACCGACGGCGCGGTCGTCCTGGTCGACCACAGCTCGGATGTACTCACTCGCCAACCCCTTTCGACCGACGGCGGCGCAACGCTGGCAATCCAACCCTGCTGCGGCAGTGCCGAACAGGGCCGAAAGGCCCATGAATCGAGGACGTCGGCCCCATCACAGCGACACCGCGGAACGCGGATAGCCACCACCTATTCCGAGAGGCCGAGCTGTTCCGGCGCTTCTCCCAAGCCACGTCGGCGAATTCGTCGAGGCGGTATGCGCACAACACCCTTTCGGCAGCCACCGACGCGGGTTCGCGCTAGGCGCACCCAGCTTGATCCTTTCCGCCTGGTCGAGCGGACCGGTCGCCGGGCGGCGAAGGGACCGACTCCTCGACAGAAACGGGACCTTCGCCCCTCGAATCCGCATCGGACCAGCGCCGATGATGAGCGGAGAGGTCCGGACTATTCATGAGGTGGCAGCGATGTACGCACGCGACATCCTCAGCCGACCAGTGGTTACGGTTCGGCCGGAAACACCGCTGACCGAGGCCATCGAACAACTCACCGAAGACGGATTCGCCGCGCTGCCGGTGGTAGCCGACCGGGACCAGGTGGTCGGCATGCTCCCCGAATCCGAAGTGCTCGCCACGTCTTCCGCAGTGGACACCACCATCGTCGACGCGGTGATGACGGTTCCGGTCGAAGTCGTCCAGCCCGGGACCGGCATATCCACGATCGCCCACCGCATGCTCAGCGCGGGATTGCGATCGATACGGTCACGCCGCACCCACACCGGGTCGCGATGACGACGGCACCGCACCGAGTCGATCATGTGACAACAACTTCAGACCACCTCGAGGTGACACTCGCCGGTGCGATGCCGATCGCGGACGTGCTCTCGGCGTTGTCGACCACCGACGCGGGCCTGACGGGAGCGGAGTTCCGACGGCGCCGACAGGCCGTCGGGCCCAATGCGATTCGCTCACATCAGGCCCGGCTCCTGCCGGTGTTGGCACGGCAGTTGCGGTCTCCGTTGCTGCTCTTGCTGGCGGTCACCGCCACCGCGTCATTCTTTCTCGGCGAGCGCACCGATGCGCTCATCATCGGTGTCATCCTCACCGCCTCGGTCGGGTTGGGCCTGATCAACGAGTACCGCGCCGAGCGTGCCGCCGAAGCGATGCACGATCGAATCCAGCACCGCACCACGGTGATTCGCGACGGTGCGGCGCAGTCGGTCAGCCTGGTCGAGCTGGTGCCCGGCGATCTGGTCGAACTGCGGCTCGGACAGCTCGTACCCGCGGATATCCGATTGCTGAGTACGACGACATTGCAATGCGACGAGTCGGTCCTGACCGGGGAATCGATTCCGGTCGAGAAGTCGGTGGATCCGGTGCCGTCCGGAACCACGATGGCGGAGCTGAGCAGCTGCGCGCTGATGGGGACGGTGGTCAGCGCCGGACAGGGCCGCGGGCTGGTGGTCGCGACCGCCGGGTCGACGGTCTTCGGCCGGGTCGCCCTCGGACTCGGAAAACGTCAGCCCGACACCGAATTCCAGCTCGGCCTGCGCCGATTCTCGCTCCTGCTGGTCCGAGTCGCCGCGGTGCTGACCATCGGCATCTTCGCGGTGAATATGGCGCTGCACCGCCCGATCCTGGACGCGCTGCTGTTCTCCCTCGCCATCGCGGTCGGCATCTCCCCACAGCTGCTGCCCGCCGTGGTCTCGACCAGCCTGGCGGCGGGTTCCCGGCAGCTCGCACACCGAAAGGTGCTGGTGAAACGGCTGGTGTGCATCGAGGATCTCGGCGATATCGAGGTGTTGTTCACCGATAAGACCGGCACGCTGACCGAGGGCCGGATCGAATTCATGCGTGCACTCGGTCCCGACGGATCCGCGTCGGACGAAACGATGCTGCTCGGCCTGGTCTGCACCGACGCCACCGTGCGCGACGCGCGTGTCGTCGATGGAAATCCACTCGACACCGCCCTATGGGAGGCCCCGACCGCACCGCGCGCGGCCGCCGAACGGTACACCAAGTTAGCCGTGCTGCCCTTCGACCACCGCCGCCGACTCGTCACCGTGCTCACCGCCGACGAGCCCGGCGAGCCGCTGATCATCACCAAAGGTGCGCCGGAGGCCGTACTCGACCGCTGCACCGACTTGCCCCATACCGCGCAGACCGTGCTGGACAGTGAATTCCGGGCCGGTCACCGCATCGTCGCGGTGGCGACCCGCCCGGCGCCCGGGCAGCACACACTCGCCCCCGATGACGAGCACGACCTGCGCCTACACGGATTCCTGGTGTTCCTCGACCCACCGAAGGCCACCGCCCGCGACGCGCTGCGGCGGCTGGCCGACCTCGGCATGGCGGTCAAGGTGATCACCGGTGATAATCCGGACGTCGCCGGGCACGTCTGCACCGAACTCGGGCTACCGGACGGCGGTGTGCTCACCGGACCCGAAATCGACCGCCTCGAAGAACCCGAGTTGCGCGAACTACTCTCGACCACAACGATATTCGCGCGGGTCGACCCGGAACAGAAGGCTCGGATCGTGCGCGCACAGCGGTCCTCCGGTGTCGACGTCGCATTCCTCGGCGACGGCGTCAACGACGCGCTGGCGCTGCATGCCGCCGATGTCGGCATCTCGGTGGATTCCGCCACCGACGTAGCCAAGGATGCCGCCGATGTCGTGCTGCTGGAGAAGGACCTGCATGTGCTCGCCGACGGCGTGCTGGAAGGCAGGCGCATCTTCGCCAACACCATGAAGTACGTGTTGATGGGCACATCGAGCAATTTCGGCAATATGTTCAGTGCCGCAGGCGCGTCCGCCTTCCTGTCCTTCCTGCCGATGCTCCCCTCGCAGATCCTGCTGAACAATCTGCTCTACGACGCCAGCCAACTGTCCATCCCCACCGATAACGTCGATCCCGAACAACTCGCGCGCCCGGCGCGGTGGGACGTCGCGCTGATCCGGCGCTTCATGCTGGTCTTCGGCCCCATCAGCTCGCTGTTCGATTTCGCCACCTTCGCGATTATGCTGTCGGTATTCCACGCCGACGAAACCCTTTTCCACACGGGCTGGTTCGTCGAATCCCTGGCCACCCAGACCCTGGTCCTGTTCGTCATCCGGACCCGGCGCACCCCGTTCTTCCGCAGCCACCCCAGCGTCGCGCTGCTGTTGGCCGCATTGGCCGCGGTGACCACCGGCGCCCTGATCCCCGTCACACCATTCGCCCGTGGCCTGGGCTTCACCCCGCTGCCCGGCGCTTTCTTCCTAACCCTGACCGTTATGGTCCTGGCCTACCTGGTGCTGGCCGAACTCGGCAAACATTACTTCTTCCGCACCCCGAAACCCGTTGCCCCACAACGCCTCCGCATCACCAGCCACCGCGTGGACCGACGCGCCGCCCGCTTCACCACCGGCCGACGGTCCCGGACACCGCATCGCGTGGGTCCATGATCAGCTGCGGCACGATGCTCGACCACGCGCGTCCGGCCGTCCAGTCGGGGGCTGGTTCGCCGAGGTCGGTCGGTTCCCCACCCCGGTCTGCCGGACACCCCGCGCCGTCGGCGGAATCAGGTCAGCTGTTGCGTACAACGATCATCGGGCACTCCACCGTGTGCAGTAACGCGTTGCTGGTGGAGCCGAGGACCATACTCGCGAACCCACCGCGGCCGCGGCTGCCGACCACAACCAACTGCGCATTCGCCGACTCGTCCAGTAACGCTCGAACCGGCCGATCCAGCTTCAGCACCCGCTGCACCGGCACCTCCGGATACCGGTCGCGATAGCCGGCCAAATTCTCGGCCAACAGCGCCTGCTCGGACTCGCGCGCGGCCTCCCAGCCCGAATGCGGCAGATCCACGCTGCTGGCATCGCTCCAGGTGTGCAGCGCCGTCAGCCCCACCTTGCGTCGCGAGGCCTCCTCGAACGCGAGCTCGATGGCGGGCACGCTATTTCGTGAGCCGTCGACGCCGACCAGGATGGGTTTACTCGCCGATTCCGGGTCGATCGCCGAATCGCCATGAATCACCGCGACCGGGCAATGCGCGTGATGGGCGACCGCGGTGCTGACCGAGCCGAGCAGTCCACGGTGGAACGCGCCGACGCCGCGGCGGCCGACGACCAGCATCCTGGCCTGCGCCGAGCGCAGGATCAGGGTCGGAATGATCGAGGCGAAGATCACCTCGGTTGCCAGCTCCAATTCCGCCCCCGGCGCGGTGTGCCGTGCCAGGCTGGCCGCCTCGACCAGGATGCGCTCGCCATCGCGGCGCAGCCACTCCACGTCCGCCTCGCTCAGAGTGCGGTCGGGGCCGAAGTCTGGGACGGCCACCGAGGTCAGAATGCGCAGTGGGCAACGGTGCAGCTCGGCATCGACCGCCGCCCAGGCAACCGCCTCATAGGAACTCGCCGAGCCGTCGACGGCCGCAATGATCTGCGGCGCTGCGGAATTGCCCATAATCGTTCCCTTTGTCGAAAAGTGCTTGCCGGAAACGAAATAGCCCAGTCGCGAGTGGCCCGGCCGCCCGGTCAGCTGATCGGCTGGTCGCGGACCTCCCGATCGTTCAGCATGCTGCCGCCTCTGTGGCGTCGAAGGGATCCAATACGTCCTCGACCGCCCGCCGCGGCGTGGCGGGCAGCGTCTCGGCACTCGTCGGCGCCCAGCCGATTCTGATCACGGCTTGGGGATAGCCGTAGTCGTCGAGGACGCCGATGCGGACCCGGTCCCGCAGCGCTGGGATCTCGAGCGGTTCGGTCAGCAGACAGGTGGCCAACCCGATATTCGTCGCGGTCAGCAGCACCGCGCTCAATGCCTCACCCGCGCACAGTCGCGAGAGTCGGTGGTCGGCCGAGGTGCTCAGCACCAGCAGCTCGGCGCAGTCGGACTCGTGCGCTTCGTCAGACCATTGCACACCATCGTGCCTGCCACTCCACTCGGCCGGCTCGAGTCGATAGCCCGGGTCCCCCGCGTGCCGCTCGGCCGCGGCCCGCATCGCCTCGACCAAGCAGTCCCGCGATCCATCGACCGCCTGCCGCACAGTCGCACCCAGGGTCGCGGCGCGCTCGGTGACCAGCCCGAGGTATCCCGGCGGCACCGGCCACGCACTGAAGGGCCGGCGATCGGTGCGTCTGCGGGTGATGGCGGCGCTCAGTTCGATTTCGTAGGGAATCGGCCGATGCCGCACTGGTTCAATCGATGCCAGGTGGTTCGGCTGCGCCGGATTCGGCAGCCGGTGCACCACCGCTGACCAGCCGAGCGCAGCGAACGCGACGCGCAGATGATGCAGCGCAGCACCACAGCTCAAGACGAGATCGCGTTGGTCGGGGTCGGTCGAGGGCAATGCCCGAGTCGGATCCAGATACAGGTGGACGCTGCGGTCTGCGATCCGCCACCGCCACGGTTGGGTGTTGTGCACCGACGGTGCCCGCACCGCGAGCGCTAGTGCCGCCCGCACGGTGTGATCATCGGGCAGTCCGTGGTCCATCACCGCCATCCCTTCCTTTCCTCCCGATTCACCCTCGCACCGCGGCGATACCGAAGGTAGGGCAAGACGACCCCTCCTGGCGGGACTTCGGACGCCGGCTGGGGTCGGCCGGCTACGGGAGCGCGCAGACGGTCCGGAAGGGGCTGTTCGCACCCCGGACCGATCCACACCCCGAACAGTCGGCTTCGATACGAGTATTGCTGCGGCCCAGCCGCTTCCGCGTTTCGGCGCCAGAGGAGGTCGATGGTTGGCTGCATCGTCAACTGGGCCACCTTCTCGAGGGACCGGAATTCGTCATCGACGGTGGCGCTACCGCGGGTATGGCGCTCGTCGAACCGGCCGAAGCGCACTGAACGTGGCAGCGACCGCGGCCGCTGCTACGTAGTTGCGGGAAACCCATACAGGTGTCGTGGTGCTGTGCGGGGACCATGCGTACAAGACGAAGAAACCGATCGGCATCGGCGGGGTTCGACACGCGACGGCGTGGGGTAGGAGCTCATGCAAAAATTGGGTATGGATCGCGAGTTCCTCGTGCCCGACCAGATGCCGGTGACCGAAACATTGCCGCAACTGCGGCTTCGTGAGCTGCTGGGTGAGGTCCAGGACCGAATCGCGCAGATCGCCGGGGTTCGTGATCAGATGGACCGGCTGATCGAGGCAATGCTGGTGGTGACCGCCGGACTCGACCTGGACAACACATTGCGCTCGATCGTGCACACCGCCATCGAACTGGTCGACGCCGAATACGGGGCGCTGGGCGTGCGCGAAACCGATAAGACCAGTCATCAGCTCGCCGAATTCGTCTACGAGGGCATCGACGACCGGACCCGGGTCATGATCGGCGATCTGCCACGCGGTCACGGTGTGCTCGGCCTGCTCATCGAAGAACCGAAGCCCATTCGGCTGACCAACCTTTCGAAGCATCCGTCCTCGGTCGGCTTCCCCGCCCACCACCCGCCGATGCGCACCTTCCTCGGCGTACCGGTGAAGGTGCGCAACGAGGTGTTCGGCAATCTGTATTTGACCGAGAAGTCCGGTGGTCAGGAATTCACCGAGGACGATGAGGTCGTGGTGCAGGCGCTGGCGGCCGCCGCGGGTATCGCCATCGCCAACGCCCGCCTCTACGAACAGTCCCGAATCCGCCAGCAATGGCTGGAAGCCAATCGCGATGTGGCCACCGAACTGCTCGCAGGCGGCGAACCCGACACCGCCCTCGAACTCGTCGCCGATCGGGCCCTGACCCTCACTCAGTCGGCGTGCACCTTCCTCGCCCTGCCCGAGGACCCCGACATCCCCACCGAGGACATCACCGAGCTGGTGGTCGCCGCCGCCGCAGGCGTCGGCGCCGACGAACTGCTCGGCGAGCACATCCCGATGGGCGAATCGAATTCCGGCGAAGCGTTCCGATCCGGCCAGTTCGTCGCGGTCGACGAACTGCGCTTCCAGCCGGTCTTCTACGAGCCCTCGAAATTCGGACCCGCGCTGATTCTTCCGTTGCGGGCCAAGGATTCGGTCATCGGCGTGCTCGCCACCGTACAACCGGCCGGTGCACAGCCATTGGACGAGGCCGGGCAGTCGATGATGGCCGCCTTCTCCGATCAGGCTGCGCTGGCCTTGCAGCAGGCGACCATCCAGCGACGGATGCGCGAACTCGACGTGCTCTCCGACCGCGACCGAATCGCCCGCGACCTGCACGACCACGTCATTCAGCGGCTGTTCGCAGTCGGCCTCTCACTGCAGAGCACCGCGCAGCGAGCCCACGCACCCGAGGTCAAATCCCGACTCACCGACACCATCGCCGATATCCAATCGATCGTCCAAGACATCCGGCACTCGATCTTCGACCTGCACAGCACCACCGCGGACGCCCCGACGCTGCGCAAACGCCTGCACGCCGTCGTCGCCGACATGGTCGGAGAAAGCGGTCTGCGCACCACAGTTCGACTCGCCGGCCCGCTGTCCGTGCTGGCCCCGCCACTATCCGAAGACGTCGAGGCAGTACTGCGCGAAGCGGTCAGCAATGTGGTGCGGCACGCGCACGCCACAACGATGACGGTCCATCTGCGTGTAGGCGATGACGTCACCATCGAAGTAACCGACGACGGCATCGGCATCCCCGACGACATCACCAGCATGAGCGGATTGGCGAATCTGGCCACCCGCGCCGAACAGGCAGGTGGCAGCTTCAGTGTGAGCAAAGGCAAGGAACGGGGCACGGTGCTGCGGTGGTCGGCGCCGCTGCCCTGACTTCTGCCGGTACGGCACTACAGTCCGCCGGAGGTGGCGCCTTCCGCGTTCCATCGTTCGACCTCAGTCATAGAGGGCGTCGATGCGGTCCGCGAGATTGCCGACGACTATTTTGCGGCGCAGCTTCATACTCGGTGTGAGATCGCCTGCCTCGATGGACAGTTCGCGGTCGATGATCCCGAATCTCTTGATCTGTTCCCAGCGATTGAGTTGAGCGTTCAGGTCATCGATGTAGCTGGCGATCACGTCGTGGGTCTTCTGGTCCCGGGCGATGTCGGCGAGCGGCATATCGGCCAGGCCGTGCTTATCGGCCCACTCGGTGATGGCCTGGGCATCGAGACCGACCAGGGCGACGCAATAGGGTCGGGTCTCGCCGCAGACGATGAGTTCGCCGGCATACGGACAGAGTCCCTTGAACGTGGCGGCGATCGCGGAGGGTGCGACGTACTTGCCTTGTGAGGTCTTGAACAGGTCTTTCTTGCGATCGGTGATGTGCAGGAAGCCGTCGGCGTCGATCTCGCCGATGTCGCCGGTGCAGAACCAGCCTTCCGCGTCGAAAGCCTCGGCGGTGGCGTCGGGACGGTCGTGATAGCCGCTCATCACGCCCGGGCTTTTGAGGAGGATCTCGCCGTCCTCGGCGATCTTGACCTCGGTGCCGGGGAACGGCTTGCCGACAGTGCCGAACCGGTATGCGCCTGGGCGGTTGATGAACGAGGCGGCGGCGGTCTCGGTCAGACCGTAGCCCTCGAGCACGGTGATGCCGGTCGCGTCGAACCACTGCGCGACATCGCGGTCCAAGGGTGCCGATGCCGAGACGAAGTACCGCAGCCGCCCGCCGAAGCGTTCACGGATGGTGGAGAGCACCAGCCGGTCCGCAATTTTGTGCTCCAAGGAAAGGAGCAGCGGCGGCTTCGCACCGGCCTGTGTGGCACGCGAGACTTTCAGGCCCACCCCGATCGCCCAGTCGAAGATCTTCTTCTTGATCCCGCCTTCTTCAGCCACCATGCCCTCGATGCGCGCGTGCGCCTTCTCGAAAATCCGCGGGGCGGCCCCCACGATGGTGGGGTGCAGTATCGCAAGGTTGTCCACGATCCTGTCCACCCGGCCGTCGATTGCCGTGGGAAAGCCGATCAGCGGTGACAGCGCCAACATCACCTTGCCGAATGCGTGGGACAGCGGCAGCCACAAGAAGTTCAAGTCATCCGGGCTGAGAACATTCAGGGCATCGATCGCGGCGGCGCTGTAGGTCCAGGCGGAATGCGGTAATCGAACCCCTTTCGGAGTACCGGTCGTGCCGGAGGTGTACATGATGCTGCCCAGGTGCTCGGGACGAATCCCGCGGATGCGGGCGACCACCGCATCGGGCGATCCGGCAAGCAATTTCCGTCCGCGCTCTTCGAGGTCATCAAGAGTGATCACCCAGTCTCCGTTGCCCTCGCCGTCGATGATCACCACCTGCTGTACGTCGGGCAGTTCGGCGCGGTGCTCGATCAGTTTGTCGACCTGGGTCTGATTCTCGGCAACAACGACACGGCTGCCCGAGTTGGCGACGATGAACGTGACGCCGGTGGCGTTGGTGGTGGGGTAAACGGTGGTGGTGGCCGCGCCGGCGCACATCACGGCGAAATCGACGAGCACCCATTCATACCGTGTGGACGACACGAGCGCGATCCGGTCCTGAGCGTCGACTCCCAGCGCTATCAACCCGGCGGCGAGGATGTTGACCCGGTCACCGACCTGCCGCCAGGACACGCTGGTCCAGCCCTCGCCATCGGGATATCGGAACGCCTCCGCCGCTGGAGTCGCGGCTACCCGGTCGACCAGCATCTGGGCGACCGACGATGCCCGCTTCTCGATCTTGCTGAGGTCGGGAGGTTCCTCGGATTCTCGGAGGAACGTCATCGTCTGATCCTACGAGTCCCCGGCCGATCGCTCGGGCGTTCGGACGAGAAACATGGGCGCGAGGACAGCCTGGCACGATCCCTGCGACCAGCCCGGCCACACCCAACGCGCCGATCACGACGACGCGGACCGCCGCCCGAATCGCCAACAGGCGCAACTGGATCGCGCGGACCGGACTGTCCGGCATGCTGGGCGATCTTGTGAAAAATTGCGTCGAAGAGCTCGGGGTGCGCCGGTGGGGCTCATGCGAACAGCCGAACCGCAATACCGTGGAAGTATGCGAACTTTTGTCCACCTTTTACTGCTCGTGTGCGCTGTCGCCGTGGCCGTCGGCGCGTTCGGTCCGCTCATCGGCACGATCGGGGCCCGAGACGTTCGGCTCGAAGATCTGCGTGCGGGTTTCGGCTCCGGGCGTTCCATGGACCAGATCGGTGCTCAGTCGGTTCCGTTCCAGACGTCGCTGGCCGTTGTCGTGGTCGGCGTCGCCGTCGCGGTGTTGCTCGCCGCGCTGTTCGGCTCCCGCCTGATCGGCTGGCTCGGCGTCGTCGTCGGCCTGGCCGCACTCGGCGTGCTCGCGTGGCGGTTGGACGAGCCGTTCGACCAACAGTTGCGCAGCGACTACCGCGATCTACTCACCGGCAGCTGGGGCCTGTATCTGGTCGGCGGCGGGCTGGTCATCGCTCTGCTGTCGCTGCTCGTCCCCAGAGAGCGCCCGAAGCGCAACGGAGCAACACTTTGAGCTGAGACCATTTCAGGTCCTGGGTGAAGCTCGAGTACGCAGGGACGCTACCGCCCACCGTCAGCCGAGCTCGGCGAGCTTGCGGCGCAGCACCGCCCGCTCGCGCTCGTTGCCGCACAGCTGTGCCGCCCGCTCCAGTTCGGTGCGCGCCTCATCGGTGCGTCCCAGGCGGGTGAGCAGCTCACCGCGAACGCTCGGCAGCAGATGCGAATTCGACAGCGGCGCAGCCGCCACCAACCTGTCCACGATCGGCAGCGCTGCCGCCGGTCCCTGTGCCATGGAGACCGCCACCGCCCGATTGAGGTCGACCACCGGCGACGGAGCCAGTCTGCCCAGCGCCTCGTAAATGAGCACGATCCGCTCCCAGTTCGTCGCCTCGACGCTGGCTGCGACGGCATGGCATTCGGCAATCGCCGCCTGCAAGCCGTAGGCCGCGAGACCACGGCCGACCTGCTCCGCGCGGGCCAGGGCAGCCCGCCCCCGGCGGATCGCGGCGCGGTCCCAGCGGCGGCGGTCCTGCTGCTCCAATAACACCGGCTCGCCGTCCGGTCCGGTGCGGGCCGGGAAGCGCGCCGCGGTCAGTTCGAGCAGCGCGAGCAGACCGTAGACCTCGGGCTCGCTCGGCATCAGCCGGGCCAGCACCCGCGCGAGGCGCTGGGCCTCGCCCGCGATATCGAATCGGATCAGCTCGTCACCGGAGCTGGCCGAGGAACCTTCGGTGAAGATCAGATAGATCACATTGAGCACCGAGCCGAGGCGCTCGGTCCGCTCTTGGGCCGACGGCACCTCGAAGGGCACCCGGGCCGCCGCCAGGGTCTTCTTCGCGCGGGTGATCCGGGCCTGCACGGTGGCGGTCGGCACCAGGAACGCCTTGGCGATCTCATCGCTCGTCAGACCGCCGACCACCCGTAGGGTGAGCGCCAGCCTCGCCTCCCGGGACAGCACGGGGTGGCAGGAGATGAACATCAACGCGAGCACGTCGTCATCGATCCGGTCCGGATCCCAGAGCATGTCCTCGGCCGCGCGGGTGGGTTCGCTCCCGGAGACCACACCGCCCTCGTCCAGATCACGGGCCAGGACGGCATATCTCTCGTCGAGGGCGGAGCGCCGACGGAATGCGTCGATGGCGCGACGCCGGCCGACGGTGAGCAGCCACCCGGCCGGGTTGCGGGGTGCGCCGTCACGTGGCCAGGTCACCAGGGCCTCGGCCAGCGCCTCCTGGGCGAGGTCCTCGGCAAGCGCGAAATCGCCGGTGTACCGCGCGAGTGCACCGACGATCCGCGCCGACTCGATCCGCCAGATGGCGGCGACGGCCGCACGGCCGGTGTGATCAGCCATCGCCGTTGGATCCGGTCAGAGCTGACCGGTCGCTTCCCGCCACGCCCGCTCCTTTTGGACCCACTCGTTGTCCTGCGGGAACTCATCGATCGTGGTGACCCGGCGGATCTCGGTCTTGAAGCCGGAACCGGTGATCGGCGACCGCTTTGCCCACTCCACGGCTTCCTCCTTCGATGCCACGTTGAGAATGTAGAACCCGCCGAACAGCTCCTTGGTCTCGCCGTACGGCCCGTCGGTGACCACGGGCGTCTCGGCGGAATAGTCGACGACCACGCCATCGCCGGCATCGTCGAGGCCCTCGGCGGCGACCAGCACGCCCGCCCGGATCATCTCCTCGTTGTACCGACCGACGGTCTCGAGCATCTTGTCGAAGTCGATACTCGCCATCCCCGCGTAGGCCTCGTCGGTGGCGCGCCAGATCAGCATGTACTTCATGGTTCTGTCTCCTCGAGTATCCGGGTCCCGCTCGGACCCTCTCATCCCTGAGTCGAACGGGGAACGTCATAGATCGACATGCCGCCGACAAATTCTTTACCAGCGCACGACCATGTCATCCCAGGACCGGAATTCGCCGGTAGGTCCGTTCTCGCACAACAGCGGCAAACCGGACAGTGGCCCGCCGCCGGGTCCTCGCTCATGGCGGCACGGGTGCAGGTCCGTGGCCAGCGTGATCCGGGTTCGATCTCGGGTGCAGGACGATACCGGAGCCATCGCGCTGGTCGCATCATGTTCGCGCGCAACGCTTCACGCCAAAGACCGCCCGCTCTATCGGCTACGCGCTGGTGACGTCCACCACGTCGGCGGCATCGAGGGAACCGACGTCGTTACCGCGCCACAATGCGCGCCGCCACCGAGCTACTCCCCTCCCCGCCGATCGGCGCTCCCGTTCCGGTGTCGATGAATCGCCGCTGCTGCGCTCGCCGTTGGCCCCCGTCGCCGAGGTCGATCCATCCTCGGTCAGTTCGGCAGGGCCGGAACTGCACCGCTGTCGATATCGAGCGATATCTACTGCACGAGAGCACTTCTGGTACCGGCTGTCATGTGGCGGTTATGCCGCGATAACATTGATGGGGTTGCTCTACGTTGATGCGGCGCATCCGCCCCGAACAAAGGTTGGTGAGTCCACCGATGTCGGTATCGATATTCGACGAGGCGCTTCCGCGCGGCGAACGTGACGGTTTCGGGCTGCGAGTCGGTGCGATCGTCGACCGGGGCGGGGAAGTACTGCTTTTGGAGGCCCGCAGCACGGGGCCGATCCCGCTCACCCGCAAGCTTCCGGGTGCCACCGTGGAACCGGGCGAGTCGGTTGCCGCGGCGGTGATTCGCGGAGTCCGCGAGGAGACCGGTTTGACCGTCACCGGAATCGCCCACCACATCGGCGACTTCGACTACCTGTCTCCGGCCGGAAAACCGGTCCGGCGCCTGCATTTCGCCGTGGACGTGGCAGCCACCGGTCCAATTCTGCTCAGCGCACACGCTGGCTACGAATGGGCGCCATTGGATGGCGAATTGCTCGTGACGCCGTCGATCCGCGGAATCCTCCAAGCCTATAAGGACCTCGTCTACGGCTGAGCGGTCACCGGGGTTCTGGTGTTCCGCGCTGGTCCGGATTCCTCAGCGGCTGGCTCGGCGATCCCGCCGTTGCAGGCCAGCACTATCGAATTCCGTGGCCGGGTGACTCGCTCGACCGGTACCGCCGCACCGCGACGATCGCGCTGGACGCAGGATCGTACGGCCGTAGCCCTTTCGGCTATGCCGCCGTGGAAGTCCGCTTCCCCGTGACGGATTGAGCGATATCGAACAGCCCGGTGAGCCGCGCGAGTCGGCGATGGGAGTCCAGCCGCGCGGCCCGGTCGTAGGTGCTGGTGTGCACCAGGATCTCGTCCGCGCCGGTGCGCGCTATCAACGCCTGCAACGCGTCGGCGACCTCATCCTCGGTGCCGTGGATGTGGTCGCGCAGCGCGTCGTCGAAGATCCGGCGTTCCCGCTCGGTCATCGGTGTCGACTCGATTTCCGCGGGCGGGATGAGCACCGGGAATTCGCCCCGCGTGCGCGCATATGCGGCCGACCATGCCTCCGGCAGCAATAGTCGATGGGCCTGCTCGGTCGTATCGGCGATCACCACCGCCCCGGAGACGACGACATACGGCTGCGCACCCCATGGCGTCGGACGGAATTCCGCTCGATACCGCTCGATCGCCTCGACCATGCGGTCCACCCCGGCGATCGAGGCGATCACCAGCGGCAGCCCGAACCGTGCCGCTCGCTCCGCACCCGATCCGGTGGCCAGCAGGAATGCGGGCACATGCAGCCCCTGCGCGGGCCACGCATGCACACCCGACCGACCGCGCGCGAAATACTCGAGCACATCGGTGAACTGGCGATCGAAATCATCGGCGTCGGTCTTGTCGTGCCCGAGCGCGCGCCGCACCCCATCGGTGAAGCCGACCGAGCGCCCGAGCCCCATATCGACCCGCCCCGGATACAGCGATTCCAAGACCCCGAATTGTTCGGCGACCACCAGCGGCTGATGGTTCGGCAGCATTACCCCGCCGGTCCCGATCCTGATCCGGGATGTCGCCGCCGCGACCGCCGCCGCGAGCACCGTCGGGGCCGAACCCGCGACCCCGGGCACACTGTGGTGTTCGGACACCCAGAACCGGTGATAGCCCCACTCCTCGGCCAGCCGCGCAAATTCGACGGTCTCCCGCAGCGCCTCCGGATGGCTTTGTCCGCGTCGAACACGCGAACGATCCAGAATCGAAAACCGCACCGCATCGAATCCCGAAGTCATATCTGTGTCAACACGCCCGGTTCGGGCGCATTCCGCCGCGCGGTGAGCTGGACAACACACCCTGGATGCGAGAATGGGTCCCGCAACTGCGAAATCCGGTGGTCGGTCCCGCGGTAGTCGGCGCGTATCGCGGCTCGGCACGAATGTCGGCGCACGCCGTGGAGGCGCGAATGTCGGGGATCGTCAAGTCGTTCCAAGGAGCAAGCCGTCGCACCACGCTGGTGGGCATCGCGCTCGCCGTCATTCTGGCGGTGGTGGCAACGGTGGTGATCGTCGCGCTGCGCCATACCGATCAGGCGTCGAGCGATGCGTGTCCAGGTGATCCCGTCGC
The DNA here is from genome assembly GCF_040609795.1 of Nocardia sp. NPDC004604. Lineage (NCBI taxonomy): Bacteria > Bacillati > Actinomycetota > Actinomycetes > Mycobacteriales > Nocardiaceae > Nocardia > Nocardia sp. NPDC004604. Next base: position 12,467 of record NZ_JBEXLC010000056.1, on the reverse strand, counting down.
ATCGTCCCCGGCATGGGCACTATCGAATACGCAGGTGGACGCGCCGATCGACGCGCACCCGTTCGTCGGCAACGGCTATCTCGGCTTGCGCGTTCCACCACGGGGTATGGGCTATGCCGCGACCGATGAAATAACCGGCTGGCCGCTGTACACGCCCGCATACGACGGCGCTTTCGTCGCGGGTCTCTACGCGCACACACCTGGCGTCGCCGATAACCGCGAGGTCGCCGCGGCCATCCCGAACTGGTCCGGGCTGCTGGTCGGCGTCGGCGATCAGACCTATTCACCCGCCACTCCCCCGACCCAGATCACCAACTTCGAACAGACACTGCTGCTGCGATGTGGACTGGTCCACACCCGCCTGACCTGGACCGCGCCCGACGGTAAGGCCACCGATCTGGTCTACGACGTGCTCACCGATCGGGCCGATCAGCACGTCGGCGCGGTCCATCTCACCATCGTTCCGCATTGGTCGGGCGAGCTGGTGGTCTCCGATCTCATCGATGGTGCGGGGGCTCGGCGGCTGAGCCGCACCGGTGCCGGTGCCCGCGATGACGATGCCATCGAGGTCGGCTTCCGCACCGATGGGACCGATATCAGCGGCGATATCGTCTCGGTGCTGCGGCCCGGACAGGGCATCCAGTCGTCGGGGATCGAGCCGACGCCCCCGCCACGCGACCTCAGTGCGCGCCAAGATGTCCGATTTCCGGTGCGAGACGGCGACACGTACCAGGTGACGAAGTTCATCGGCATCGACACCGCCCGCACCGCAACCGATCCGGCCGCTTCGGCATACGAGGCCGCACAGCGAGCCGTTCGGTCCGGATGGGCGGAACTGCTCGCCGATACGTCCGCGGCGTGGCGGGAGCGTTGGCGCGGTGATATCGAGGTGCCCGGTCAGCCGGAGGTGCAGACCTGGGTGCGCGGCGCGCTCTACTCGCTGTACTCGAATACGAATTCCCGACAGGACAACAGCATTTCACCCGTTGGGCTCAGCAGCGACAACTATGCGGGCGCGGTGTTCTGGGACGCCGACATCTGGATGTTCCCAGTGCTATTGCAACTTTCGCCGCACTTGGCGAAATCCATTGTGGAGTACCGCTATCGGACCTTGCCCGCCGCACGAGCCAACGCTCAGCGGCTCGGCTATCGCGGCGCGTTCTACCCGTGGACCAGCGCGAGTCGCGGCGATCTCGACGAATGCCACAGCTGGGATCCGCCACACTGCCTGACCCAAATCCATTTGCAGGGCGATATATCCCTCGCGGCCTGGCAGTACTTCACCGCCACCGGCGATACCAACTACCTGCGCACCCGCGGCTGGCCGATCATGCGCGAGGTCGCCGAATTCTGGGCTTCGCGGGTCACTCGCAATGACGACGGCAGCTACTCCATCCGCAATGTCGCGGGCCCCGATGAATACAGCAACGGCGTGAACGACGCGGTCTACACCAATGCGGTCGCCGCGCTCGCCCTGCGTAATGCCGTACGGGCCGCCCAGATTCTCGGCGAACGGCACCCGCACGAATGGACCACGATCGCCGACCGCCTACGTATGCCGTTCGACAGCTCGCAAGGGCTCTTCGCCCAATTCGACGGGTACACCGGCGCGCCCATCAAACAGGCCGACACCGTCCTGCTGATCTATCCCCTGGACTGGCCGATGCCGCCGGATGTCGCGGCCCATGTGCTCGAATACTATTCGCAGCGAACCGATCCCGACGGTCCGGCCATGACCGATTCGGTGCACGCCATCGACGCCGCGAAGATCGGCGTCCCCGGCTGTGCGGCCGACACCTACCTCGAGCGCGCCGCACGTCCGTTCGTGCGCACACCCTTCGGACAGTTCGCCGAGGCGCGTGGCGAGAAGGTCGGAGCCAAGGACCCGCTCGCGGGCGCACCTGCCTTCACCTTCGTCACCGCAGCGGGCGGTTTCCTGCAAACCTTCACCAATGGACTGCTCGGGCTGCGCTTCGACACCGACGGCATCCGCATCGCCCCCACGCTTCCACCCGAGCTGAGCCAGGGCCTCACGATCCGTGGAATCCACTGGCAGGGGCGGACTTTCGATGCCGTCATCGGACCCGACGAGACAAAATTGACGCTGACACACGGTCAACCGATGCAGGTCCGTACGGAGTCCGAAACTCGCCTGCTCGCCGACGACGCCACCTTCACCACCCGACGCCCGGACCTGACCCCGACCGCCGATCTCGCCCGCTGCAAGCCGGTCATGACCACCTCCGACGAGCCCGGCAAATACGCCGCCGCAGCAGTCGACGGCAGCACTGCCACCGGCTGGGCACCCGACGGACCGCAGGGTGCGCTCACCGTCGACCTCGGGAAGGACACCCGCATCGATCGAATCGTTCCGCACTGGACCGAACCCGGCCGCGCCACAACCGTTTTCACCGTCTCCGCGGACGAACACGCCTGGACTCCGGTGACCGTGGATCCGACAACGGGGACCCTGCCCAGCCCGATCTCGGCCCGCTACGTGCGCCTCGAACTCACGGCCACCGACCCGACCACGCACCCCGGCATCCGCGAACTCGAAATCTCCGGTCCCCGAACATAATCCGGATCAATCCTGCCGAACAGCACGCCGCTTCCATCTCACATAGACACTGAAATCGAGTATCAGAGCCGGGATTCCGAAGACCACGAAGCCGATCAGCCAGCGCAGATCGCTCAGCACCTCGGCGGAGTTCCGATACACCCATGGCTTGGCCCCGATATTGATGAGCTTCGTTCGGGCACTGACGGTCTCCCCCCGGCGCCCACATCGCTCAACCACACCTCGCGACCGGAGCCGATGATCCCTCCTTCACCCAGCTGGCCGCCCCGCCCCGATACACCCGCGCGCGAACTCTTGGTCACCTGTACCCGCACCGTGTCCCCATAACCGACGTAATACGCGACCGTATTGATCGGCTGCAGCAACGCGAACAGCGCCCCGAGGGTGAACAACAGCCCCAACACCCCGGCCAGCACCCTCCCGACCGGCCCACGCCCACTTCGCCCGCGCCTTCGCCACCTCACTCATCGCGTGCCCCTCCCCTTCGACACCGCGCGCCCCTCTCGCCCAATCGTTCTCGCTACACAATCCGTGCACGGCACAACCGGTCCGTTCGCAGCGCCTCGTCCAGATAGATCCCATCGGCAACCGCGCGTCAGATCCCGCACCGCAATACTCCATCCTCAACCCCCCAGCCACAACGCCCACACCCCGACGAGAATGCGCTGGCGCATGTGCGCTCTCGACGTTTGCCTGCACCAGCGCATGGTGATCACCGGTCCAGGACTGGGGGCTGGGCACCTGAGACCGGCAAGTTTCGTAGGTCATCGGGTGCGGTAGCGACACGCCGTTGGGGGGCGGCACTTTTCGCTGTCACAGATCGCCCGGAACGGACGAGCATTAGCCTGAGTTGGTGCGCTGGTTCCTTTCGCTTCTACTCCTTCTTGCGGCCTGCGCCTCGGGTCCGACACCGGCGTCGACTCCACCGCCGGTCAGGCCTACCGAATACGTCCGCACGCCAACGGATTGCGCCAAGCTCACCGTCGAAGCCCTGATCGTCGAACCCGGCCACGGCTACCTCTTCGGCACCCACGCCGAATGGCTGCCGAAGGGCCAATTCGTGCGCATTCGAGTGGCGATCACCAATACCGACAACACATTTCATACCACGCGAACAACCGACTATCAGCTGTCCGACGCGGCCGACGCCGCCCATCCGGTCAGCAATGACGCCATGGCGATCAAACGCCAACCGACCGAGGTCAACATCGGCGCGGGCAACCGCCTGGAACTCGACCTCTGGTACGACATTCCGCTCGATATCGCGCCAAAGCTGCTCCATGACACCGTCTGCAACGTAACCACCTCGCTCCCGAGTTAGCGGCAGTCTCGGACGCCCCGAATCAGGCGAGGCTGCGCACCGGGCTGCTAAATCACCTTTGGATGCAACTCTTCCTGGGACTATGCGCCGATTGCATGAAAATCCGCCGTGCTGGTCCATGCCAAACTTGCATCGTGGCGTGCTGGGCGCAATCGATCCTGGAGGGAGGCGGGTATGTCGGAGCACGGGTCGACGGTGGCGCGACGACAGCTGGGCATGTATCTGCGTAACGGTCGCGAGGAGTGCGGACTGACGCTAAGGCAAGCGGCCGACCTGATACAGCGCAGCCCAAGCACTCTGCAGCGGATCGAGAAGGGGACGGTAGTACATCTGCGCGAAGTGGATCTGGAGGCACGTCTGATGCTGCTTCTCGGCTTCCGCCGGAAACGGCAGGATTCGTCCGTCTGCGATCACATCCCATTCGAAGCCCGGAAACGCGACGACGATCTCGCCGAATCTGGCTTCTGGGACCCCGATTTCGAGATCATGGTGTGCGCGAGCGGCACCTTCGGTGAACAGCTCGAGCGCCCATCCGCCCGCCACGTACCACGGAACCGCGACACCATGTTTTCGCGCGAAAGCCCATAACTTTCGTGGCTACCCCCGAAAAGGTATGGCTTTTGCCTGGCGATTCGCGTACTTAGTGTCATGATCATGATCAAGATCACGATGCGAGCTGTGTGTGTGCTGGCCGCCGCTACTGCGTGTGCGGTACTGACCGCGTGTGGCTCTGACAACGCACAAACAGACAGTTCCGCGAAGCAGCCGATATCGCATCAGGACGCGACATCGGGCGAATCGCAGCACCCGGCATCGGGGCAGTCGCCGGCGACTGTGCCGATCGGTGAGGTATCCGGCAATCCGAAGGCTGCCAGCGCGGTGCAGCCCTGGGCGAACGATCTGGTGGGCGGTGATATGGACCGTCTGGTTGGTAACTGCTGGACGATTGAACCGTCCAATGCCCGAGCCATGTACGCGGATAAGGACGGTATTCTGGCTGCGCTCGCGCAGCCCGGCGCCGACGGACAATTTGCGGTGCTCTGGAAGGGGCCGGTGCGGACGGTGAGTTTGCGGCGCAGCGAAATCGCGTCCGGGTACGCGTGTCCGAGGGTGTACGCAACCGGAGCGCGTGACACTTTGACAGATGGTGATGCTCGGTATGTTGTCCGCCGTTATCTGTCCCGAGTCATCGGAAAGCCGGTGAATCAGGACGATATCGAGAGTAAATACCGTCTGGCCTGCGCCGGATCAGCCGTGGACAACAATCCGGACATGCTCTCGGGCAGCACCGGCTTTCTCGAGGGCGAGATGAGCTCGCGGACGTTGGCGAGCCCCGATCCGCAGGCGCCCAAGCACGAGGTGACCGTACCGGTGACGAATTCTGCCGGTGTCAATCAGCCTGCGGTCTTCACGGTGGATTACGGTTCGGAAGGCAATTGCATCAGCAATATCACCAGGTGATCCGGCAATTTCGGCGAAACGTGTTGTCGAGCTTGCCCTCTCGTGTTCTGCCGCCACATGCGCTACCGAGTCGCGCAAGGATGAGAAAGCCCGTTCGGTGAGGCGCTGCTGAAGCAGGTGCGGCAGCTGATCGAGTCGGTCAACGACACCCGCAAAGGCCAGGGATCACACCGGACGCAGCTTCGAGGAAGTCGCGACGCGCACCAGCGACCCGGTCACTGATCGCCTACGACCAGTGACCGGGCTTCGGACTTACTCGTCTAGGAGAAGTGTCCCGTTTCTGCCTGTTGCATCAAGCGCATGAACTGCTCGGTACGCATGTGGATGAGCGTCTCGTGGTCACCGGCCTCGAAGTAGATGTCGGGTTGTGTGCTCAGGCTGTCATCCATCAGTGTCTTCATGCCGTAGGCAGTGCAGACCGGAGGGATGGCGCCGAGTTCACAGTCTTTGAAGACTGCGCGGATGTCGGACTCGTTGGCCAGCGATAAACGCCGTCCGGTGTGGTCCCACAGTTCTGACAACCGCAGGTGATGAGTGGAAGGCAGCACGGCACCGACGTAGCCTTGCTCGTCTTCGAGCAGGATCGTCTTGGCGAGTCGGTCGCCGGGGATAGCCGCGGTTGCGGCTGTCTCGGTGCTGCTGTGGCTGTGCGGATGCCGCACGACGTCGAACTCGACACCTGCGTTGCGTAGGCAGGTGTCCACGGTGGGTGATATGGGCATGACGGAACCTCCACTGGCTGGTTGGCAGCACTTTCGAACCGGCGGCCCTATTTCTTCATGCTAGCCCTGATATGCCTCGACGAGGCAGGCGCCGCCGGCTCGAATTCATGGCCGAATGCCGCCACACAAACCGCGGCACGGGATCGGAAAGTTCGATCCGGTGCGCCGCATCCCGCAAGTATTACCGCCACCACCGGTACCAGGGGCGCCAAGCGTAGCCGTGCTATCAAAAGCGGGATGTGCGATGCCGCGATGACGGCATTGCCAGCCGAGCGCGGTTGCGCCGATAGCGGAGGCCAGGCGCGCGGCGGTGTCGGTGGCACCGGCGCGGACCCGCTGGGGCGAACCCCTACCGCGCCAGCGCATTCGGGTAGTTCCCAGCCGCGTCCCAGCTAGCTCTGAGGTTCAGCGGACACGCTCGCTACGGCTCAGTCCTGGGCCGCCGAATCCTGCCCGGGAACGCAGCCATCGCCGTCCGCGCGCCCGGGTACGGCCACCGAGAGCATGGAGAACGATGTACCGGAAGTGTGTTCTGATCGCCGCCCTGACGATGGTGGGCTGCGCGGTCACCACCGCCCCGTTCGCGCACGCCGCGGCCGCCCATGAGAAGATCTACTCCGTTTCCGGCACAATGCAATTCACCGTCGGCCAGCGCGACATCGATGCCCATCCACTCACCGCACTGAACGGCATGCCGACCAACCGGGAAGTGTTGCTGGACACCGACTTCTACGGCCAGATCTCGGGTTCTGATTCCGGCACACTGACATCCGGGTACTACGTAGCATGCGCGGTGGACCTCGACCCCAAGGCCGAGCTCCAAACCAAACTCCAGGCCGATGCCAATCTGGACCTCGGACTCGACATCTCGCCAGGTTCGCTGACGCCGAGCATCGATATCAATGTCATCCCCGACCTCAGCGGCGGGCTCGGTGCCGACCTGACCATGTCCCCGGGCAAAATCGCCGATATCGCAGTCGGCACCAAGAAACTCCAACCGGACACCCTCGGCACCATGGTCAGCCGAGACTTCCACATCCAGGTATCCGGCTGCGGTGGCGCGCTGACCATCCGCGCGTACGCGAGGGTCACCGCCGAATCGGCGGCGGTGGACGCCAGCGGCGCCAGCTACGGCGACCCCATCGTGCTGTGAATCCTCAGTCCTGCACCTTCAGCACCTGCCGAATCGTCAGGCGCCCTTGGGTTTGCATCAGCGAGCGACGGTAGATCTTCTCCTCGACCACGCTCTGCGCGATGGACATGCCGAACAGCCGCCACCCGCCGCGGGCACCAGCCCCACATCCACTGTGCCGTCGCACACCTGGTGTTCGACGGCGGCCGCATCGACCTGCGGGCGCGCGGTGAAAGTGACCCTCTTATCGGCACTTTCGATGAGGCTGTTCGCGGTGGCGACGATCTGCCGGCACCAGGTCGCGACGATCTGCTCGGCACCGGGTCGCGCGGATCAGTGCGGCTCGGGCAGCCCGAGCGCCGGGGCGAGCACGCGCCAGGCACGCGGGAGTTGCGCCTCGAAATCGGGCCAGGTGTGCATGCCCGCCGGGGCGTAGTCGAAGGTGGCGGGAATCTTCAGCTCGGCGAGTCGAGCGGCGAAGCGTTCGGTGCACAGCCGCGCACCGGCCTCGAGCGCGAGTCCCCCACCCGCCGTCCGCAGGGCTTCGACGAGGTTCGGCGCATGCGATACGGCGACGAGATCGGCGTCGGTCGGCAGGCCGGTCGCCGCGGAGAGATAGATCGACGTACCCCGCAGATCGGCCGCCCCGAGCACGCTATCGTGCGCACCCCACTCCGGCGAATCGGGTGGGCCCCAGAGGTTTTCGACATTGCCGCCGCGCGAGGCGACCGTGATGGTGGTGACGGCGCGGCCGAGTTCGTCCGCGGTGGAATAGCATCCACTCATCCCCGCGACCGCGCGGTATCGACCCGGATACCGCTGGGCCAGCATTATGGCCGCCTGCGCGCCCATCGATACGCCCGCGATCGCGCGCCGCCCATCGGTTCTCAGATACGACTCGACGATCGGCGGCAGTTCCGTGGTGAGAAACGTTTCCCACCGATTGAGTCCGAGATTCGCGTCGCGACGCATCCAGTCGCTGTACATGCTCCCGGTGCCGCCGCTGGTCAAGACCACATCGACGGGCTTATCGGCGAAGTACTCCGCCGCTTGACCTTTGCTGAGCCACCCCGAGATCTGCTCGCCGTCAACGCCGTCCAGCAGATATAACAGCGGATGCGGCCCGGAACCGCTGCCACGCAGCACATCCACCGTAATGACCCGGCGCATGGCGGCCGAGGCGATCGAAAAGCGTTCGTGGCGTGGGCCGACAGTCTCGATAGCGATGGTGCCGGTCCGGGTCATGGCGGGATCCACCGGCGGCGGCGGTGTTACGGGTGGATCCGCAAGCGCGGGCGCCGCCCCCACCACGGCGATGAGGGCCATCGCCGCCGCGGTGATCGGTGCTCGAAGACTCATGGCGCGACGCCGGCTCGCTCGGCATGTCCGGCTGCGGCGCGGTCGCGCTGCTCCTCGAAACACGTTGCCCTGAGCGTCAACTCATCGAAGTAGGCTGCGATTTCATCGCGGGCGCGTTCGCCGTCGTCGGATAGGTCGGTGCGCTCGAAGACATTCCAGGCGCGCAGCACCGGGCGCAGCACACCGTCGAGATGCTGGCGCAGATCGCAGATGCCGTATTCGGCCAGTACCACGGCATTTCGCCGGAAGTTCGGCTGGGTGAGTCCGGGTATCTGGAACAGGGTGACGATATCGGTGAACGCGCGCAGGGTCTGGTTCGGCGTCAGGTCGAGGGCGGCGGCACTGAGGTTGCGAGAGAAGATCATCTGCAGCTTTTCGTCGTCGGCAATTCGTTGCAGCATACGCTCGGCGATGGGCTCATTACAGGCCGCGCCGGTATTTCTGTGACTTAACCTGGTCGCCAGTTCCTGTTGCGTCACATATGCGCCAGATCGCAGGAACTGCTGTCCCTTCACAGGTTTCGCGACACCCGTCGTCATATGCGCCATTCTGACCTGCTCCAGGGTCACCGGGTCGACCGCGCGAGCGACCACCAGATAATCGCACATGACAATCGCATGACGATTCTCCGCTGCGGTCCAGCACCCCACCCAGGTGCCCCAGACCCCGTCCAAGGAGAACGACTCCGAGATCTCCCGGTGATAGGAGGGCAGATTGTCCTCGGTGAGCAAGTTGGTGACCATCGCGGTGCGGGCGACCTCGGACAGCTCGGATTGTCCCGGCTCCCAATCGACACCGCTCATGGCCGCGGAATTCCGACAGTCGTCCCACGGCACATAATCCTGCGGATGCCAGGCCTTGGCCTTGCGCAGATGCTCTTCGAGATGGCGTTCAGCGACGGGCTCGAGTTCGCGCACAGTATCGAGATCGGTCAGCGTGGTCGGCATACGTACTCCTTCGTTCACACCCCGGAACCGCAGATCAAGGGCGTTCGGTCAGGCCGAACGGGTGATTCGGTGATCATTGGGCGAGCTGACGACCGGGCGGCGGGCCTGCTGGAGCCCGTCATAATCGGGCAGATCGGCCAGTCGGTAGAGCCCCGGCGGTCGGCCATCGGCCTGCAGTCGGGCGAGCAACTCCTGGACCAGCCCGGCCAGTTCGGGAATCCGGCTGGCATCGCCAGAGGTCACCACCGCGGTCAGCGGAACCTCGGCGGCCTCGCCGATCAGCTCGAGCACCTCGGGGGTGAGTGCGAGCGAGGTCATGGCCGAGACCTCGTCGATCGGAATCAGGACCGTGCCGCCCTCATCGGACAGCAGCGACAGTGCCCGGGAACCGAGCGGAGTCGCCAGCGCCGCCTGAACGCGGCGCAGCTTCCGACGCGCCGCTGACGGCGCGCCCATGCCGGGTCTTCGCTCATCCGGATGCGCGGGAATCGCGAGGGCCACGACCTGGTACGACGCGGCCACACTGATTCCGGCCCGGCGCGCCAGGTGCGCGACGCCGTGCCCGCTGAGCAGCGCCGATACCAGCGTCTGCGCCGCGGTCTGCTGCTCGCGCGCGACCTGGCGATGTTCATCGAGATAGGCCGTCAGCGTCGCCGTCGTCACGGTTTCCAGCACCCGCACGATCAGCCCGGCCGCCGCCGCCACCGCAGCGGCATCTTCCCCTGCGGCCTGCTCGGACAGGAATTCCAAACCGAGGCGGACCCCGTCGTGATACGCGTCGAGCACGGTTTCCAGTGCTATCCCCTCACGCGCCCAGCGCGCAGCCGATCCGGCAATCGCCGCTGGCTGTGCCACCGGAATCAACCGCGCCTCCAGCATCCGCGCAGCCTCCACCAAACAGGCGCGCGTGATAGTACCGAGATCTTCGCGACGTGCGCGCCGAGCCTGAAAAGTCAAATGCTCGACCAGTTTTGCTTCCAAGGTCTTGGTGCCCGAACCGGCCTGTTTGCCCACCATGACTATGAAAGGCTAGCCGGGTTCCCACCGAAATCGCATATCCGGCCCGATAATTGGGAAAGTCATCACTTGGTACCGACCGCCTTGGGTGAAATCACAAGCAGCGGGCGGATTCTCGGTTGCAATATTCCGGTCATCCGGATGATCAGATTGCGACAGCCGGATCCGCCCACCGCCGGTCCGCTGGCGCACGGGTGGCGCACCGCGACCACCGCTGTAACGCCCGGCGGCGATCTACCGACGGCATCGGCATGGCAGCGCGCAGTACCCAGACACCGGTGGTTCAAACCAGAGCACACCGACCGAACCTGTGAGCTCTCCCATGGCTAAAGTGGATCCCTGTGCTACGGGTCATCTGCCCGATAGCATCGACCGCCTTGCCTCAGTTCGGTGAACCCGGGCGGTGCAACTGGCGACGAGTTCGAAGGATGAACCCCATATGAGCGGTACGCGAGAAAAGCTGGAGGAACTCCGCGACGTCCTGGAGCTCGCCGAGGAGCCCGCAGGCGAGACCGGCATCGCGAAGCGCAAGAAGAAGGGCATACCCAGCGCCCGCGAGCGCGTGCGGATGCTGCTCGACAAGGGCTCCTTCGTGGAAATGGGCGCGCTGATGCGCCAGCCCGGCAGCACCGACGGCATGTACGGCGACGGCGTGGTCACCGGCCGCGGCTATATCGACGGCAGGCCGGTCGTCGTCATCGCCCACGATCAGACGGTGCACGGCGGTTCGGTCGGCGAGATGTTCGGCCGAAAGGTCGCCGCCGCAATGGAGTTCGCCCAGGAGAACGCCTGCCCGGTGGTCTCGATCAACGATTCCGGCGGCGCCCGCATCCAAGAGGCGGTGACCTCGCTGGCCTGGTACGCGCTGATGTGCCGACGCCAGGAGGATCTGTCCGGTTTCGTGCCGATGGTCGCGGTCATGCTCGGCAAATGCGCGGCCGGTTCGGTGTACGGCCCGGTCAATATGGATGTGCTGGTCGCGACCGAGAAGTCCTATATGTTCGTCACCGGTCCGGAGGTGATCAAGGGCGTCACCGGCGAGGTGGTCAGCGCCGACGATCTCGGCGGCGCCGCCGCCCTGCAGGCCAATGGCACGGTGCACCACGTCGCCGCCGATGAGCAGGCGGCCTTCGACTGGGTTCGCACCTATCTGAGCTACCTGCCGTCGAGCTGCCTCGAGCAGGCTCCGGTGGTGAATCCGGGCCTGGAGCCGGAGCTCACCAGCCACGATCTGGAACTGAACTCGATCATCCCGGATTCGGCCCGGTCCGGCTACGACATGCACGAGGTGCTGCTGCGCATCTTCGACGACGGCGACTTCCACGAGATCAGCGCGGGTACCGCCCAGAATCTGATCACCGGCTTCGCCCGGGTCGACGGCCGCAGCGTCGGTGTGGTCGCCAATCAGCCGCAGGTGCTCGGCGGCGCGCTGGACGGACTGTGCTCGGACAAGGCGGCGTATTTCATCCGCCTGTGCGACGCCTTCGGCCTGCCGGTCATCTTCGTCGTCGACACCCCCGGCGTGCTGCCCGGGCTCGAGGAGGAACGCAACGGGGTGATCAAGCGCGGTGGCCGATTCTTCCGCTCGGTGATCGAGGCCACGGTGCCGATCGTGTCGATCGTGACGCGCAAGGCCTACGGCGGCGGCTACGCGGTAATGGGCTGCAAGCCGCTCGGCGCCGACCTCGCCCTGGCCTGGCCGACCGCTCAGATCGCGGTAATGGGCGCGGAGAGCATGGTGGGCATCATCGGTCGCCGACAGCTCGAGGCGACCCCGGCCGACCAGCGCGCCACGGTGCGTCAGCAGATGATCGACTTCTACAACGCCACCGTGGCCACCCCGTGGACCGCGGCCGTCGCCCGGGGCAGCTTCCATCCCGTGCTATTCGGCGCGCCCGCCCCCGAGGGCGCCAAGCAGGGCCTCGGCACC